>DOZP01000038.1:9795-13863 GCA_003517945.1 Porphyromonadaceae bacterium
GAATGATCCTGTCGATCAGGCGACTTTGACGCAGTGGCGCCAGTTGAGCCGTCAACCGCTTGAAAAAACGGAAGCCGGCTAAACAATCCGTTTGGCTGTATTACAGGAATTGTATCGCCGGGTAAAATGAGTCAATACGGATGGATCTGATTTGCTGCTTGAAAATTTTAATTATAAAGTTTTTCTTTTAACTTTGCAGTATAGATTAACCTTTAATAAAAATCATGATGAAACATACTTTTTTTATTACCCGATGGCATAACCGGTATTTGTTCTTGGGGCTTTTTTCTTTGTTTTCTTTTTTATTGAGCGCGCAGTCCGAATCCGGTATCCGGCCGGTTCGTCCGACCTGCGAATATAGGATCGATCCTTCGGTTGTAGATGTAGCTCAACCGCGGTTGTCGTGGATCAACGAATCCGTTAATCCTGTCGCAAGAGGAGAAAAGCAAACCGCCTGGCAGATACGTGTGGCTTCTTCGCCGGAAAAACTGATGGCCGGGGATGCGGATTTATGGGATAGCGGGAAACAATTATCCGATGTCTCCAATCTGTTAAAATACAATGGGAAGCAATTGGAATCTGCACAGGATTGCTGGTGGCAGGTACGGGTATGGGATGGCGCCGGTAATCCTTCCGCCTGGAGTGATATGGCTTATTGGGGGATGGGGCTTTTGGATTCTTCCGAATGGAAAGCGAGCTGGATAGGCGCTCCGTGGCAGGGAGAAGAAGCGCGGGAAAACATAGAAGGGCGTCCGCACGTGCCGGCTCCGTTGCTCCGTAAAATGTTTCGTCTGGATAAAAAGGTAATCTCGGCGAAGGCGTTTGTTACAGGACTTGGATATTTTGAATTTTATGTGAACGGTAAAAAGGTCGGCGATGATGTTTTATCTCCGAATCAGACAAACTACGGCAAACGGGAAGGGTTGGACAAAACGGCGATTCCTATTGATGATAAATTCCGTGCATACCGTGTGCTTTATACCGGCTATGATATAACATCCATGTTGAATCAGGGAGGAAATGTAATCGGGGCTATTGTAGGGAACGGATTTTATAATCCGGTTATAAATTGGACAAAAGCGTATGGTTCTCCCCGGTTTACAGGGCAGGTTCATGTTACATATGATGATGGGACACGGGAGGTCATCGCTACGGATGAAACATGGGAAGCCCGACGCAGTCCGATCGTATTAAACGGTATTTATGCGGGTGAAATCTATGATGCCCGTATGGAAGTAAAAGACTGGGCCGGTGTACATGATAAAGACTGGGAACCCGTAGCTTTGCGGAGATCTCCCGAAGGTATTATGAGCGCACAGACATCTCCTCCGGACAGAATCATGGAAAAGTTTCCTCCCATTACGATTACTACACTGGATGACGGTTCGTATGAGGTGGATTTCGGACAGGAAATTTCCGGATGGGTTCGTTTGACGGATCTGAATGGTACGGCAGGCGATACGGTCGAGATCCGGTATCTTTCGGAATCTCCGAACAATGGTGTTTACAAATATATTATGAAAGGTTCCGGCGCGGAATCGTATGCTCCCCGTTTTACGTGGTATGTTTTCAGGAAAGTACATGTAGTGAATTATCCCGGTTTGCTGACATCCGATCGTCTGACGGCGGAAGCTGTTTATAGTGATCTCGAAACGACTGGCTGGTTTGACTGCTCGAATAATCTGTTTAACCGGATAAACCGTATCTGGTGGCGTAGTTTGACGGATAATGTGCACGGAGGCGTCATGAGTGATTGTCCGCACAGGGAGCGGTCTGCCTACACAGGTGACGGACAGGTGGCGTGTGTCACGGTGATGCATAATTTTGATGCGGCGGCTTTTTATACGAAATGGATCCGTGATATAGCGGATGCCCAGCATACGGAAACGGGTTATGTTCCTAACGGTGCACCGTGGCAGCCCGGTTGCGGCGGGGGTGTTGCCTGGGGAGCGGCGATGAATATCATGCCCTGGGAATTCTATGTGTATTATGGAGATAAGGATATGTTGTTGCGCAATTATGAAGCGATGAAGGAGCAGGTACGTTACATGCTGACATGGCGTACGGCGGAAGGAACGATGTTTGCCAAAGCTCCGGAAGGGCGTGAGCCGGTTTATTGGATGAATCTCGGCGACTGGTGCCCGCCCTATGAAAATCCTTCGGACGAACTGGTGCATACATTTTGTATGTGGCGTTGTATGGATTTTACTGCGCGTGCGGCCAAAGCGCTTGGAAAAACGGATGATGAGAAAAAATATAATCAGATGGCCGAAGAGGTAAAGCAGGCTTTTCATAAAAAGTTCTATGATCCGGAAAAAGCATCCTACGGTGATTACGGAAGTAACATTTTTGCCTTGAAGATGGGGGTTCCGGAGAAATACCGGGCGGCGGTGCTGGAGTCTTTGCAGCAAGAAATAGCGGCGCGTGACGGACATCTGAATACGGGTATTTTCGGGACACAGTTCTTCTTTGAAGTGCTGGCGGAAAACGGATTGAGTAACCTCGCGTATACGGCTATGAATAAACGTGATTTCCCCGGTTTCGGTCATTGGATCGCACAGGGTGCGACAACGACGTGGGAACAGTGGAACGGCAGGAACTCGCGGAATCATCCGATGTTCGGCGGTTCATTGACTTGGTTTTACCGTAAACTGGCGGGATTGAATGCGGACGAGGCGAATCCCGGATACAGGCATATGGTTATACGTCCCGTAATACCGGATAGTCTTTCTTATGCTTCTTATTCCACCCGGACACCTTTCGGAAAAGCGTCTGTTTCATGGCAACGTGGTGATGCGGGATTCGATTTGCAGGCTGTTATTCCTGTCGGCAGCACTGCCACGGTATATATACCGTGCAATTTTATATCCTATATGACCGAAAGCGGAATATCTGTTCAGGACGGTACGGTAAAGGGAGTAACCGATAAAGGTTGGAAAGATGGTTACCGGCAACTGGAAGTTGTTTCCGGAACATATAAGTTTAATGTATATCCTAAAATTGTTTCAAAAAAAGAATAAAGTAGGGTCGTCATCATCCATTTTTTTATCTTACCGGTTTTTGGTAATTTTGTGTTTTTAGATTTTAGTAATTAATTTATATAATAATGAGAAAATATTTAATATTCAGTTCTTTTTTGATGTTGTTTGTTTGTTTGCAGTCTGTTTGCGGACAAGCTAAGTATGTGTTTTATTTTATTGGTGACGGTATGGGGGTCAATGTTGTGAACGCTACGGAGGCATATCTTTCGGCGATGAAGGGTGAGCGGGGTTCCGTATCTTTACTCATGACACAATTTCCGGTTGCTTCTATGGTTACCACCTATTCGGCAAATGCTGATGTGACCGATTCGGCCGCGGCAGGTACGGCATTGGCGACAGGAAAGAAAACGAAGAATAGTTATGTGGGAGTAGATCCTGATTATGAATCTCTTGAGACGATTGCGGAAAGGGCAAAGAAGGCCGGAAAAAGAGTGGGAGTGGCTTCCACTGTTCCTGTGAATCATGCGACGCCTGCCGCTTTTTACGGGCATCAGAAAAACCGTGATATGTACTATGAAATTTCTCAGGATCTGCTCAGGTCCGGTTTTGACTTTTTCGGCGGAGCAGGTCTTTATAACCGTGATAATTTTTATGATAAGTCGGCCGCGCCGGACATTTTTCCGTTGATAGAACAGGCCGGGTATAGGGTGGCGAAAGGGTATGAGGATTTTAAGGCGAATGCCGGAAATTCAAAGAAAGTTATGCTTATACAGAAAAAATGGGAAGAAGCCGGAGGAATACCTTATGCCATTGATCGTACGGGTGAAGACCTGACTCTGAAGCAAATAACGGAAGCGGCTATCGACGTACTGATGCGGGATAATAAAAAAGGTTTTTTCCTGATGTTGGAAGGCGGACGTATAGACTGGGCGGCACATGCCAATGATGCTGCAAGTGTCGTTAAAGAAGTAATGGATATGGATGAAGCCGTTAAAGTGGCTTATGAATTTTATAAAAAGCATCCGAAGGAAACGCTTATTGTCATTACGGCAGACCATGATACCGGAGGCATCTCGGTGGGACAGGG
>DOZP01000038.1:13898-17284 GCA_003517945.1 Porphyromonadaceae bacterium
TCCAAAAACGGGAAAGTATCCTGGGAAGAGGTGAAAGGATTACTTACCGAAACGATGGGTTTCTGGAAAGAAATTCCCCTGAGTTGGAAACATGAAAAATTATTGCGCGATACGTATGAGGATACATTGGCAAAAAACCGCGATGCCAGGGATTATAATCTCTATGCCGAAAATTCGTTGCTTGCGGCCAAAGCGAAACAGGTCATGAATGAAGTGGCTTATCTCGGTTGGGGAACGATTTCACACTCCGGAGGATTTGTGCCTGTGTACGCAATCGGTGCGGGACAACATTTGTTTATGCAACAAATGGACAATATTGAGATTCCCCAAAAGATCATAAAAGCCGCTAACTATTAGTTTTGGGGATTTTTTGCCGGTGATTACAATGAATTATTATAAACTATTAATATACTGAATTATGAATATGAAAATCTTTTTTCCTGTATTATTGTTGGTTTTGTCTGCTTGTACTTCAGGCAGCAAGGGCCGTACGGACGGCGAATCGAAATACTTTGAGAAGAAGTATATCAAAGAAGTG
The DNA here is from genome assembly GCA_003517945.1 of Porphyromonadaceae bacterium. Classification (GTDB taxonomy): domain Bacteria; phylum Bacteroidota; class Bacteroidia; order Bacteroidales; family Tannerellaceae; genus Tannerella. The sequence continues at coordinate 14,437 of DOZP01000038.1, forward strand.
ATGAATAAAGCGGCGGAATGGCAGATTGCCCACCCGAAACACCGGCAGGACGACTGGACGAACGGCGCTTTTTATGCCGGGATGTTTGCCGCGTGGGAAACTACAAATTCACGGCAGATATATGATGCTATGATGGCGATGGCACGTGATTCCAATCAATGGCGGCCGGGACGTCGCTGGTATCATGCCGATGATCATGTGATATGCCAGACGTATGTCGATCTGTATCGTACGGAAAATGATAAAAAACAGGAAACGCTTCAGGCTACTATTGATACATTGAATAAGTTTATCGCCGAACCGTATCCGGTAAGAGGTATAGAAGTGGTAAAATGGTGGTGGTGCGATGCTTTGTTCATGGGGCCTCCTGCCATGGTTAAACTGGGTCTGACCACCGGAGATAATCGTTTGCTTGCATATAACGATATTTACTATAAAGAATGTTACGACCTGCTTTACAACCAGGAAGAACGCCTCTTTGCACGTGATCTCAACTATGTTATAAAAGGTGATAGTACGGATCGCTATGAAGCAAACGGAAAACGTATATTCTGGTCACGCGGAAACGGTTGGGTATTGGGCGGACTTGTACGTTTGCTGAAAGAATTGCCGGAGGATTATTCAAACCGTTCTTTTTATGAGCAGTTATATAAAGAGATGTGCGCGCGTATCATTGAATTACAGCAGGAAGACGGGTTATGGCGTGCCAGTTTGTTAGATCCCGAAGCCTATCCGGGCGGGGAGGTGAGTGGTTCGGGATTCTTTTGTTATTCACTGGCATGGGGTGTGAACGAAGGTCTCCTTGACGCGGAAACATATCGTCCCGTAGCGGAGAAAGCATGGGTGTCTCTTAATAAATGTGTAAATGAGGAAGGCCGTATCGGATGGGTGCAACCTATCGGTGCCGATCCGCGCAGGAATTTTAATGCCGATAGTTGGGAAGTATATGGTACCGGTGCATTCCTGTTGGCCGGAAGTGAGATTATTAAAATGAAATAAATATCTTTAATTGTCTTTCCGAACACATCAAAATACACTATTTAAATAAAACAATACAGTGAGATAATCAAAGTGTCTTTTTGTCGGTTGACGAATTTACGGCACTTATTTCAATACCCCGTTTCAATACCCCGGAAATGGGGTATTTTATTGTTTCGATCCGTTTTATTTTTGCGCCGTCCGAATGAATGATTCCGGATGATGATAGTATTAACCAAAAAATGTTTTTATGAAAAAGTTATTTTTGCTGTTTTTTGTTGTATGTGTGGCTATATCAGTAAATGCACAACTCTATGTGGGAGGGTCGTTGAGTACCTGGATCAATGAAACAACGACTACCGAAACGACGACAATTAAGTTTTTGCCGGAGGTGGGATTTTCTGTTTCCGGCAGATGGGCATTCGGAACCGTGCTTGGATATACCCGAAAAGATGTGGATAGTAAGGTTACGACAGAAACTTTTGAGTTTGCTCCGTATGCCCGTTTTTCATTTTATCGTACCGAACTGGTCCGGCTGTTTGTAGATGGCGGTTTTTCTTTCTATTCGAGTGAAGTCGGCAAAGCAGACCCGGAATATACGTACAGCGCAGGCCTGCAACCCGGAGTTGCATTGGATTTATCCGAAAAGGTAAGCCTGGTTGCTAAATTTGGTTTTTTCGGGTACCGTCAGTATGGTGATGAGGAGGATGCCTACGGATTTTCGATTGATGGTAACGGATTAAGTTTAGGCGTGTATTATACGTTTTAATTTAACGTGAGTTCGAAATAACAATAGTTCGTTATACACACATATATTTTCAGAGGTGTTATAATATCTTATGTATCGGCATCGAATGGTAATCCTTATAACTTAAGGTGTGGTTGCCGATGAATTGCCGGCTGCAATCTTTGCACAAATAATTCTGTTTTTTGTACGTTTTCTTGCTATTTTTTTTTATATTTGAACTTTGGGATAGGGGCAGTAGAGAGTAATCCTGTGTTTTATTACAGTATACATTTTATAACACATCCAAATTTTGAACCACATGAAACAAGCAAAAATGAAACAAAAAAGAGCATTGGTAATATTCAGGGTAATATTGCCGATTGTGTTACTTACTTTGGCATTGACTTCGCAAGCGCAGGTGACGATAGGATCCGAGTTAGCACCCGACTCCAGCGCACTGATCGACTTGAAAGAACAGGCAGACGGAACTTCAACGAAAGGGATATTAGGGCCAAGAGCTGCCCTGAATAGTGTTACGGATCAAACCACAATACCAAATCCGGCAAGTGGTTTATTAGTTTATAATACAGGAACAGGAGCTCTCGGTTTTGTGGGGTATGTGTTCTGGAACGGGAGTGAATGGAGAACCCTTAGTAACGGATCGCTGGCCGCAGGAACAATAGGAAGTATTACCTGTAATGGTGTTTCGCTCACGCCAAGTGTTTATGCGGCAGGAACATATTATGAAGGGACTATGATCGTACCATACACAGGGGGAAACGGAGGTGTATACGCGTCGCAAACAATAGGTCCTGTAAACGGACTTACGGCAACGCTATCCTCCGGTAACTTTAATGTAGGAGCCGGAAGCCTTGCATATACCGTAACAGGGACTCCGACAGTAACCACCCCTACCACCACCACATTCCCTATAACGATCGGCGGAAAAACGTGTGACGCTGTAATAGGGGCCGGAGAGGGAATTGCTCCGGGGGATTTGGTTTTCTATACTACCCCCGAAATTCCTGCTAATTTCGGCGGCGGCGATAATAATACTGGAAATACCGCCGCCAACTGGATGAGTTATTATGTAGATGATCTCCCCATAATCGCCGGAAAGTTGCGATTAGACGCATATTTTTC
>DOZP01000184.1:0-11332 GCA_003517945.1 Porphyromonadaceae bacterium
TTTTACGAAGTTTTCCCAGTCCGGTGTCAGGCCGTACAGGTCATTACCCAATATGTTTTGCTGTAATACGGGTAAATTTCGTCCTACTTTGTCTTTTAAGTGTATGCCTGTTCCGATGAATAAAGCGATTAGTATCAGGGGATATATTCCTGTCAGTTTTTTTAACGCCGTGTTTTTCAACAGGTAATAAATGCCTCCAAAAAGAAACAGTATCATAAGCGGATAATAGATCATGATCAGTCTATCCTGCTCCCATACCGTTTGCAGAAGGATAAAGCTTGCAAAGTTCATTATTCCGGCATATAAACCTGTGAAAAACAAGGTTCTGTTTTTTTTAAATAGTGCGATGATACACACAAGGAACAGTATGTATGTGAAAATTGTTAATGCCGGTATTTCTTTTAGCGGAAGGTCGGAGGAAGACCGGAATCCCATGAATTTGTAGAAGAATCCGGATAAATAGATATGGGAATTTACGACCAACCTGTTAATGAATCCCGGAAAATCTTCCATTCCCTGTTCCAGATTATAAAAATTTCTGGCTAAATAGTTGTTTATATTATACGCAACGCCGGATTCAGGCCATACGACGTTTTTCAGCATGCTGAATAGTATAAAGACGAGTACGGACGCGACAAGCGAGTACAGCAGGTTTTTCCACTGTTTTTGGAAACAAAAGTATACTATAATCGCACCCATTACGGCATATCCGATGGTTCGCGTAAGTCCCATTGCCAGAAAACAGAGCCCGATAAACAGGAATTTTTTCCAATCCGTTTTTAATGACAGGGAGCGTGTTTGTTCTTCGTTATAGAAATATCCGGAAAATAAATAGATGAACAGGGATTGGGTGAGCATAAAGAAAGGCTCGCTATAAGTATGGCTGGCATAAAAGAATATATAGGGACAAATGTTTATAACGAGTAATCCCGGCACTAATACGGATGCCGGGACCTTGCCCCGGAACGCTTTATATATAAGCCATATAGACAGGAGGATAAAGACGGCGGAAAGGGATTTGAGTAAAATCAGGTTTAGTCCGCCGATCAGAAACGGCGAGATTACGATCGGATATAGCGCCCCCCGCCCCCCGGGATAAGTGAAATGTTGTATAAATCTCTGGGCGTTGATTATATAATCGCAATCATCTCCGCTGAGGCTTACTTTGCAGTCGAACATTAAAAAGCTAATGATTGCTCCTGATATAAATGATATCCAGAGAAAAAATGTTTCGTATTTTTCAAAAAAAGAATCCATCTTGTCCAACAGGTTAACATTTTCCTGTTTCGCAGACACAACGTTTCCTGTTTTATGTATATTTTTTTTCATTTGATTATAATTTGAATATTTTAAATTTACATACTTTCATCTTCTGCAATCTGTATGCAAAGGAAACTCCTAAAACACCAAGTCCGTACGTAATGCTTCTTCTTAAATTGATAGAAGAGGCCTCTCTGAAATATTTCGTCGGACAACTGACTTCTCCTATCCGGTAACCTTTATATAAAATCTGCGCCAGCATCTGGTTATCAAACACGAAATCATCCGAATTATTGTTGTAGCCGACAGCTTGTAATACTTCTTTTGTGAATGCCCTGTATCCGGTATGGTATTCGCTGAGTTTCTGTCCCATTAAAAAATTCTGCGTAAATGTCAGAAAACGGTTCGCTATGTATTTGTAGAGAGGCATGCCTCCCTGAAGCGCTCCTTTTCCCAGGATTCTGGATGCAATTACAACCGGATATAATTCATTTGCAATCATATGGCAAATGGAGGATATCAGCAGAGGGGTGTATTGGTAATCAGGGTGTAACATGACTACGATATCGGAGCCGATCTCTAACGCTTTATTATAGCAGGTTTTCTGATTGCCTCCATAACCTTTGTTTTTATCATGGCGTATGACATGTTGTATGCCGATTTGATGAGCCAGTTCGGTTGTGTTGTCAGCGCTTGCGTCGTCCACCAGTATCACATGATCGACGATATCGAACGGGATTTCATCGTATGTTTTTTTGAGTGTTTGCTCTGCATTATAAGCCGGCATGACTACTGTTATTACCTTATTGTTTATCATCTGATTATTACAGTAAAATTTGCGCAAAAATACTTAATTTGAAAATGTATGCAAAATAAATATCGGAAAATTGACGCTAAATGACTTATTATTTGTCTTTTTGGCGAAGGATGCGCTTTTGTTTGACGGATTGGGATTGTTCTTTTACCGCCTTTACCGCTTTTCTGTGCAGACATGGGATAAATGCTTTCCCGAAAATAAAAAATATTCATTTTGAATTAACGCCTTTTGTATTATCTTTGTTCCAATTATAGCATGTGTGTATGCGTATCTGGCTAAAGAGGATAGGAATCGTATTTTTAGTACCGGTATTTTTGATCATATTGGTATTTGTCGCTTTGTATATACCTCCCATTCAGCGTGTAGCGGTTCAGAAGGTAACGGATTATGTTTCCGGAACGGTTGGCATGCATATCGGATTTGACCGTCTCCGGCTTTCTTTTCCGTTAAATCTTTCGGCATGTAATGTTTATGCGATGGATATTGCGGGTAATGATACGTTGCTTTACTTAGATAAACTGACGGTAGAGGTGAGTTTTATGTCTTTGCTGGAAGGGAATATTGCTGTTGACGGGGTGCGTCTGGAATCGTTGGATCTGAATACCGCGAATCTGATTGACGGAATTATTGTCGAAGGGCATGTCGGGGATGTTTTTTTGAAAGCCGACTCTGTCGGTTTGCCGGAAGAGTATGTTTTACTGAATAAGGTGACATTGTCGGACGCTGATATAAATTTGTTTATGTGTGACACGACAATGGCGGATACTTCGGCCTCCGAAATGAATTGGCGCATAGATTTGAGAAAAGTGGAATTTAATGATATTGCTTTTCGTTGTCAGATGCCATGCGATTCGATTTACCTCGATTTAAAAATTAATGATGCGGAATTAACGGGTGGTGTGGTAGACCTGGGCAGGGAGGCGTATGAAGCATTGGAGCTGCGATTGAATGCGTCCGGAATATTTTACGGGACAGATCTGAATGAACCTGCTCCGGGATTTGATGTTTCGCATATTTCTCTTTCCGGAGTCCGTTTAGTCCTTGATTCTTTGTATTATGGGGCGGGAAATTATATGCGCGCTATATTGAGGGAAGGTGCTGCCGTCGAACGATCGGGTATTGATATCCGGTCTCTTACCGCCCGCTTAGTATCCGACAGCTTGCAGATCAGCGTGCCGGCATTTTCGGTTCAGACAGACTGTTCGATGTTGCAGTTGCAGGCTTTTGTTCCCTGGACGGCTCTTGACAGTGTGAGTCCGGCTGATTTGATGTCGGTGGATCTGTCCGGTTTTATAGGTAAGAAAGATGTTATGTTGATGGCGGGGGATATGCCGGAAAATTTTCAGCGATATTATCCGGATACGGCACTCCGATTAAAATTAGGCGCCAATGGGAATATAGGCGCTATCAAACTGAATAAACTGGAAGCCTCTTTACCCGGAGCTTTTCATCTGGATATAACAGGATCGGTACAATCTGTTACTGATGAGCAACTTCGTACGGGGAATTTTCATTACGATATCCGCACGGATGATTTGGATTTTGCGGCAGGTATATTGCCGTCGTCGTTGCAGAATCGTGTCCGTATTCCTGAAAATATGAGTCTTACCGGACGGCTGAATATGCATAAAGGTTTGTATTCGACAGCTATGATTTTCCGGGAAAGTAAAGGGGAGGTTCATTTATCAGGCAATTACAATGTATTCCGGAACAGTTACGAAGCCTATCTGAAAGTAGACAGTCTGGAGCTTGTTCATTTCATGCCGGATGATTCCGTTAGGTGTCTGAATGCGTTTGTACGTGCGAAGGGAAGGGGGACGGATCTCTACCATGCTTCTACATGGGCTGANNGATATATGTTATGGAAATGCTTCGGTTTCGGATGTTTCATTATCGGGAAAGCTGAAAGATCATCATGTGCAGGCAGAAATAAATAGCGCTTATCCGTTGATCAGGGGACGTATTTCCGTTGATGGCGATATCCAAAAGAAGGATGTGAAAGGGGTACTTATTGTTGATATGGATACGCTTGATCTATACGGATTAGGGTTGACGGGAACGCCGCTGGCCACATCGTTTCAGCTATTTTCGGAAATCGCATCCGATTTGAATAAAGCGCATTCGCTGGATGTCACGCTGGGGAACTGGTCTTTGATGTTTGAGAAACAAACCATGCAGCCCAAAATGCTGACACTCGGTTTCCGTTCGGATGAAGATACGGTAAAAGCCTCGTTTCATGCGGGAGATCTGGGTATTATGCTTACGGGAAATTCTGATTTGAATTCCTTAGCTAATAAATTTTCTTATTTATCGGGGGAACTGGGAAAACAACTGAAACGTGATTCTACTTTTAATATGGAGGAGTTGCGTCCCGAGTTTCCGGATATGTCGATACGGATAGACGCCGAACGTGACAATCCGATCTATAATTTTATGCAGGAATATAATCTGTTTTTTGAAACATTAAGCCTGAATGCCACCATTTCACCGGAAGAGGGTTTGAACGTTGACGGGACACTTCTGTCACTTGTGAGGGATACGCTTAAGATAGATACGATCCGGCTGAATGTATGGCAGGATACGTTGGGATTGCTATATGAAGCGAATGTCGCAAAAAACCGTTTCCGTAATCAGGAAGCGTTCCGGGCAAATGCACATGGATACATTCGTAAAGGGAGTGGCGATATTTTTGTTTCGTATGTTGATAGCCGCGGAGAGGAGGGGTTGCATTTGGGTATAAATATGGAGAAGGCATCCGAAGGGTTTGATTTTCATTTCTATCCTGAAAAACCGGTGATTGCTTATATGCCTTTTACGGTTAATGATCGTAATTATATCCGGTTCAAAAGTTTGAAAGAAATGGAGGCCGATTTGCGGCTGGAAGGCGATTCCGATGCGTCTTTGTGGATACATTCCGATGAAAGTGACGAATCCATGAAGGAGATTATGGTTGAATTGAGCCAGATTAACCTGAAGGATATTTCGGCTGAGTTTACAGCCATTCCTTCACTAAAGGGCTTGCTGAATGCAACCCTGAGGTATGTGCCGATGGAAAACTCGTTTATGGTGGTTGCCGACGGTAATATAGATGATTTATATTATGAGGACGGTCGCATCGGTGAGTTGTTACTGAATGCGACTTATATGCCGATGGACGACGGAACGCATCAGGTCGATTTGCATGCATTCCATGATATGTCGGAAATAGCTTCCCTTTATGTTTTGTATAAGGAAGGGAGAACGGAAAATAGTATCAACGGAGCGATCTCAATTGATAAATTACCGTTGAATATAGTCAATGCAATGATTCCGGGGCAGATGGCCCGTCTGGATGGAACTTTGCTGGGTAATTTCTCTATAGCGGGTACGGATAAGGAGCCGGTAGTGGATGGCGCGTTGCAGATAGAAAAAGGTTCGGTTTATGTGGTTCCCGCCGCCACTACTTTGCGTTTCGACGGTAAGCCTATAAAGGTGACGAAAAATAAAGTCCGCCTGGATAAGTACAATGTTTATGCATTGAAAGATAATCCGCTGGTGATTGACGGGACAATTGACGGGACAAATACAAGTCGTCCGACTGTCGATCTTAAAGTATCGGCTACGAATCTGCAATTGATGGATTCGAAAAGGACTCCCGGAACGCTTGCTTACGGGCGGTTGTTTTTGAATCTGAATACGACTTTGAGCGGCCCGTTGCAGGCATTGCGTATGCGTGGTAATTTACATATTCTGGGTAATACGAATCTTACGTATGTCATGCTTGACTCCCAGTTGGAGGTACAGGATAGCTTCAGCGATCTTGTTACGTTTTCCTATTTTGCGGATACGCTTCCCAGCCGTACGCGCCGGCCGTTTAATTTTGCCAGAAGCGCACGTAATGCGGCTGTGGCGAGCGGGACAGAGGTGCTTATGTATATCAATATTGATCCTGTGGCACGGATAAGGGTGGATCTGGACGAAGAACAATCGAATTTTGTGGAGTTGAGGGGTGGCGGCGATTTGTCTTTACAATATTCCGTACAGGGAGATATGAGTTTGAACGGAAGATATACGTTATCCGACGGAACAATACGCTATTCGATTCCGGTTATCCCGTTAACCGATTTTACGATCCGGAACGGAAGTTATGTGGATTGGAGCGGGGATGTAATGAATCCGTATCTGAACATCGCCGCGTTTACCCGTTTGCGTGCAACTGCGGCTGTCGGCGACCAGAAGCAGATGGTGGATTTTAATACGGGCATTCAGTTAAAGGATAACCTGGAAGATGTTTCGCTTCAGTTTACATTGGAGGCTCCTACGAATGCGACTATACAAAATCAATTGACCTCTATGGGAGAAGAGGAACGGGGGAAACAGGCGGTGAGTTTGCTTATGACAGGTGTTTATCTTGCCAGTCAGGGTACGGGGAATGATAATCTGGATGTGGGTGTCGCCCTGAATAGTCTGTTGCAACGTGAAATAAGTAATATCCTGGGTAATTTGTTCGGAGATGATGTGCCGTTTTCGTTTGATGTCCAGATGTATGACGGAACATCGGGAATGGGCCGCCGTGTCGATTATCTGGGGCGTTTTTATAAAAGTTTCCTGAATGATCGTTTAAATGCGACATTGGGTCTGCGTTTTTCAACGAATAACCCGAGGGATTCGTTGACGAATCCCGGCGGCAGGAATAAGTTTATGCTGGACGACGTTTCGTTGGAGTATATGCTGGACACGGATGGTTCACGCGCTGTGAAAGTGTTCCGGAATAAAGAATATGAAAATTTGTTCGAAGATGAAATCGGAAAAATCGGGGGAAGTTTCATTTTGCGAAGAAAGGTAAAACGTTTCAGGGATTTGTTTATCTTCAGGAAAGAAGATGGTATTGTCCCCGAAGAGGAGCCGGAGGAACCGGGATCTTTTGGAAATACGGATTTTCCTGGTGAAGATCCGGAGGAAGCGGCGGAATAAAAAATTAAGCCGGTATGATATGACGGAAGGAAGGGATAAATTATTGAAAGTTAGTTTATACGGACAATCGGGTTTTGGGAAACGGTTGAGTCTGTGTATGCGGTTTTGTGCCGGTGTGTTTATTCTGTTTATCACTTCCTGTTCCACTACGAAGAATTTGCCTGCGGGAGGGGTGTTGTATACCGGTATAGCCGGTATTGACATCAAAGATAAAGACAGTATAAAGGTTGATGATGAGGTGCTAGATAAGATTGAAGCCGCTTTTGCGTATCCTCCCAACAATGCTTTGCCCGGAAGTTCTTCCGCCAGAATGCCTTTGCCGGTCGGATTGTGGGTTTATAATGCGAATGTGAATAAGAACGGGCCTTTTAATCGTTTGATGATGAATCTGCTTGGGGCCAGGCCCGTATTGATGTCTGCCGTAAATCCGGAAATCCGTTCGAAGATCGTCCGGAATATTCTGCATAGTAACGGGTATTTTAACGGTATGGCGGACTATGAAATAATTGAGAATAAAAAAGATTCTCTAAAAGCAAAAGTACGTTATGAAGTTATTTTGAATGAACCTTATATCGTTGATTCGATCGAATGGAGACGGATGCAACACCGGGGCGATACATTACTCCGGTTGAATGAAGAAGAACGGCTTATACGTAAGGGCGATCTTTTCAGTACGGATAAGTTGGAAGCGGAAAGACAACGTATCGCATCTATTATGCGTAATAACGGATATTATTATTTCAGACCGGAGTATGTTGTGTATCAGGCGGACTCCACTTTGTCTCCACATAAGGTCAGCCTGAAGGCCGGTTTGAAACGGGATGCGCCCCGTTCGGTTTTGCGGCCATGGAAGATCGGGGATATTTCCGTTTATCTGAATGGCTACGACAATGAGAGGCCTACGGATAGTCTCTATTACAAGGATTTACTGATCTGTTACGAAGGGAAATTACGGATTCGTCCGTCTGTTATATATGACCAGTTGAAATTCAAACGGGGAGATTTGTATTCTTTACAGAAGCAGAATGAGACACGGACGGCTATTAACCGGCTGGATATTTTTCGCTTTACGGAAATGCAGTATGTACCTAAAGATACTTTGCGCACAAACGACGTTATGAATGTTCGCATAAGCGCTTCCTATGACTATCCGCTTAATGGGGTGTTCGAAGTGAAGGCTACGGTGAATGACAATGATTATATGGGCCCGGGCGCTTCGTTGAACCTGACCCGCCGCAACGTGTTCGGTGGTGGCGAAGTGCTTACGGCATCCGTTTACGGGTCTTATGAATGGAATACCAAAAGGACTTCGGGAAAGCATGAAGGGCTTCTCAATAATTATCAGACGGGAATCCGGGGTAGCATTGTTTTTCCGCGTCTTGTGTTACCCCGGATCGGTAGCAGTGCGTATGACTTTTCGGCTTCAACTCATCTGGATCTGGATGTCAGTGTGTTGAACAGGGCCAGATATTTCAGGACATTGACAATCGGAGGAAGCCTTTCCTATGAATTTGTGCCTAACCCGATACGCATTCATTCATTCACTCCTTTCAAATTGGTATTTAACAAGCTGTATAAAACCGATACCATACTTAATTATAACCCGAATCTGTATCAGAGTTTGCAGGATCAGTTCATTCCTTCCATAGGATATTCCTACACACTGGATAATTCTTCGTTGCGTGAGGAGAGGAGTAAGACCTGGTGGAGATTTACCGTTTCCGAAGCAGGTAATCTCGTTTCAGGTGTTTATGCGGCGTTTGGCCGGAAATTTAATGAAGAAAAGAAAATCATGAAAATTCCTTATGCCCAGTTTCTGAAAACAACTACCGAATTGCGTTACAATCAATATATTGACCGTAATCAGCGGTTGGCGATGCGTATAGGCGGCGGAATTATTTATAGTTATGGTAATGCCACGATTGCTCCTTATAATGAGCGTTTTTATGTAGGCGGTGCGAATAGTATCCGTGCTTTCACCATACGAAGTATCGGCCCGGGTCGTTATGTGCCCGATCCCGATGATCCTTATGCGTATATCGATCAGAACGGAGATTGGAAGCTGGAAGCTAATATTGAATACAGGGGGCGTCTTGTCGGCGATCTGGATATCGCCGTTTTTGTAGATGCCGGTAATGTCTGGTTGATCCGTAAAGACGAGACACGTCCCGGCGGAACGTTCCAATGGAAACATTTGCTGAATGATATCGCCCTTGGAACAGGGATCGGATTCCGTTACGATATGGATATGCTCGTGTTCCGCTTCGACATTGGTTATGCGTTGCATTTTCCGTATGATACGCGGGACGTACAAGGGATAAATGAAGGTGGGGAACCGGTTTATAAAGGTGAAAAGAAATACTTTAATACTCCCAGATTCTGGGATGGCGTAGGTTTTCATATTGCTATCGGATACCCGTTCTGAAGCGGTGTTTTCCGTATATTTAACAAGGCCGCTTTTTTTCGGAACCGATAATTTTAGTATATTTGTCAGATTTTTATTGAACCAATCTTTATCGTATATTTTCAAATGTCTAAAAATGAAGATAATCAATCTGACGAATTAGAACAGGATATGGATCCTGTTTCCGAAGATATGTCCGTAACGGAAGATACACCGGAGGATTTGTCTCATTCCGGATATAAGGTGCCCGGCATGGGAGACGGTGTGCATCAGCTTTCGGGTATGTATCAGAGCTGGTTTCTGGACTACGCTTCGTATGTTATTCTGGAACGCGCCGTACCGCATATCAATGACGGATTCAAACCTGTACAACGGCGTATTCTTCATTCGATGAAGATGTTGGACGACGGACGGTATAATAAGGTGGCGAATATTGTCGGTCATACGATGCAGTTTCATCCTCACGGGGATGCATCTATCGGAGACGCGCTTGTACAGTTGGGCCAGAAAGATCTGCTGATTGATTGTCAGGGAAACTGGGGAAATATCCTCACCGGTGACGGCGCCGCCGCATCACGTTATATAGAGGCCCGGTTGTCGAAGTTTGCGCTGGATGTTTTATTTAATCCTAAGACGACCACCTGGAAACTTTCGTACGACGGGCGTAATAAGGAGCCGGTATCATTACCCGTGAAATTTCCGATGTTATTGGCACAGGGAGCGGAAGGGATTGCCGTCGGACTCTCTTCAAAGATCCTTCCTCATAACTACAATGAAATAATAGATGCTTCAATCGCTTACCTGCGTGAAGAGCCGTTTGTTTTATATCCCGATTTTCAGACGGGGGGTTCTATTGATGTTTCCAAATACAATGACGGAGAACGTGGCGGTTCGGTGAAGGTACGTGCGAAAATCACCAAGCTGGATAACAAAACGCTTGTCGTTACCGAAATACCTTACGGCCGCAATACATCGTCACTGATTGATTCGATCCTGAAGGCGAATGATAAGGGTAAGATAAAAATCAAAAAAATTGATGATAACACGGCGCGTGATGCGGAAATTGTCGTGCATCTGGCGCCGGGCGTATCTTCCGACAAAACGATCGACGCGCTATATGCTTTTACGGATTGTGAAATAAGTATTTCGCCCAATTGTTGTGTGGTTGAAGAGAATAAACCGCGTTTCCTGACAGTCGGCGATGTGCTTCGTTATTCGACGGATCAGACCCTTGAATTGTTGCGGAAAGAACTTGAAATACATAAATTCGAACAGGAAGAACAATTGTTTTTCGCCTCGCTGGAACGTATTTTTATTGTAGAACGCATCTATAAAGACAAGGAATTTGAAACGGCCGGGTCCATGGATCTGGCGGTGAAGCATGTTGATAGCCGTCTGGAGCCGTTTAAGCCGGATTTTATACGTGAAGTGACGCGTGATGATATCATGCGCCTGATGGAGATAAAGATGGGGCGTATCCTGAAATTCAATATCGACAGCAACGACGAGCTGATTGCCAGGATAAAAGCGGAAATAGAAAGAGTAAACCACCATCTGGCTCATATCGTTGATTATGCGATAGACTGGTTTGCCATGCTGAAAGACAAGTATGGCGCCGCTTATCCGCGTCGTACGGAACTCCGTAATTTTGATACCATCGTAGCGACCAAGGTGATAGAAGCGAATGAGAAACTATATATTAACCGGGAAGAAGGCTTTATCGGTATGGCATTAAAACGGGACGAGTATATTTGTAACTGTTCCGAGATCGACGATATCATCCTATTTTATAAGAACGGAATCTGTAAGATCATCAAAGTCAGTGATAAAATATTTGTCGGAAAAGATATTCTTTATGTCAATGTTTTCAAGCGGAATGATAAACGTACTATCTATAA
>DOZP01000184.1:11364-12838 GCA_003517945.1 Porphyromonadaceae bacterium
GATAAAGAATATGATGTGACACAGGGAACGCCGAATTCAACGATTCTGTATTTCAGCGCCAATCCGAACGGTGAGGCTGAAACAGTCAAGGTGGTTCTTAAGCCTAAGTTACGCCAGAAAGTAACGACTTTTGAGAAAAGTTTCAGTGAAATAATGATAAAAGGCCGTAATTCGATGGGTAATGTACTGACGAAAGCCGATATTCATAAAATCAGTCTGAAACAGAAGGGTACATCTACGCTCGGAGGCCGTCAGGTCTGGTTTGATCGCGACGTGCTTCGCCTGAATTATGACGGCAGGGGAGATGCGCTGGGAGAATTTCACAATGACGACCAGATTCTGATTATTCTTCGTAACGGGGAGTTTTATACGACGAATTATGATTTAAGTAATCATTACGAGGATAATATACTTGTTATTGAACGTTTTGATAGCAATAAGGTGTGGACTGCCGTGCTGTATGACGCCGATCAGCAGTTCCCGTACGTAAAAAGATTCCAGTTGGAGCCGGGCGGTAAGCGCCAGAACTTCCTGGGAGAAAATGAAATGAGTTCGCTTTATTTGTTGTCGGATCAGGCGTATCCGCTTATTGAGGTTGAATTCGGAGGAAATGATGAATACCGCAGTCCGCAGGTGATAGATGTGGAACCGTATATCGGAGTTAAAAGTTTTAAGGCCAGGGGCAAACGTGTAACCACTTTTGAGGTAAGCCGTATCAATGAGCTGGAGCCTGTGCGTTTTCCGGAAGAGAATGCCGGAGAGCCCGGAAATCCGGAAGATGATCCTGCTGAAGATGAAGAATCGGAAGATGATGCCCAAATGGATCTTTTTAAATAAAAACAGAATGAAAATTTCGGGTATCGCTACTTTTTTTCTGTGTATATATTTTTGCTTATCTGTTTCACTCTATGCGCAGGAATCCGTGGAAGATTCGGTTGTTCCATACAGGATGAGTTTTGAAAAAGCTGACTCCCTGCTTATCTCTTTGTCGAAAAAGAAATCGGAACCGACAGGGTCTACGGCTCCGGAAGAAGGTGTTCCGGAGAAAAACAGGCAGAAAGCGAAAGTGCCGAGAAGCGAACTTTTGATAGAGCGGGAAGGCGAAGGGATCCGGCTGAAAAATGAAGAGGTTGATTCTGAAGATCTTCGTTCCGTCAATGAAGGGGTCGTTTTCGGTATAGGCGGTTATAAAATGAAAGACGATTATCTTTCGCCGGAAGAATACGGAGGGGCAGGTTTTCGATTTATGAATGAACGGATGCGCCTTATAAGATCGGCAGATTCTAAGATATCACGTCAGAATATAGTGAATGTAGATATTTCCTCGGCGATTAACGGTGCGGAAAATGCAAATTTCCTGTCCGCATTTGTTGATTATTCGCTTGGATATCACTATCGTTTTCTGCCGGACCCGTATTTTAAGATAATGGTCGGAGGCAGCGCCCGCGGGATGTTCGGCATGGTATATAATACG
>DOZP01000184.1:12852-18990 GCA_003517945.1 Porphyromonadaceae bacterium
CTGATAGCCATTCATGAATTTCGTATTAAAAAACACCTGCTTGCGATTCGTTATCAGTTTGAAACGCCTTTTGCGGGCATTCTTTTCTGTCCGGTGTACGGTCAGTCATATTATGAGATATTCACGTTGGGAAATACGGCGGAGGTGCTTAATTTCAGTTCTTTCCATAACAAGTTTGCCATGCGCAATTATCTTACGCTTGATTTTCCGGTGGGCCGTACGACTTTCCGTGTCGGTTATTTTGGTTCCTGTTATACGACGGATATACATGGGATCGACAGGCATATCATTTCCCATAACGTAATGATTGGCTTTGTGAAGGAGTTTCTACCGTTCGGCGGGCGTGACATGAAAAAACGTAATTTGTTTCGTAGCGCTTATTATTGATGGAGGAACAGGAGATGAAAAGATTTGATTTTATATTTGTTTTTCTGAGTCTGCTTTTTTTCATTGCTTCCTGCGATGCAAGTGATGAATATACGGTCAATCCGCATGATAATTTTGAAGCTCTCTGGAAATTAATTGACGAAAAATATTGTTTTTTTGATTATAAGGACATTGATTGGGACGCAGTATATGATAAATACAGTGTTCAGATAAGCGATACGATGGACCGGTATCAGTTGTTTAATGTATTGGGTAAAATGCTGGCCGAGCTTCGCGACGGACATACCAATCTTATATCTTCGTTTAACACATCGCAGTTCTGGAACTGGCATGATAGTTATCCGGATAACTTCAATCCGGTTGTTCAGCGTAAATATCTTGGCGATGACTACAAATCAATCGGGGAATTGAACTGTTGTATCCTGCGGAATCATTTCGGGTATGTTTATTATGGAAGTTTTTCCGGTTCTGTTTCGGAAGCGGATTTGGATGATCTGTTTTTGTATTTTGAGCATTGCAGGGGGCTGATCATCGACATCCGGAACAACGGTGGCGGTTCGCTTGTTTATTCTGAGCGTATTGCTTCGCGTTTTACGGAAGAGAAGCGGATTGTCGGCTATATTATACATAAGAAAAGCGCCGCGCACAATGATTTTTCCGATCCGTATCCGATGGAACTGGAACCGTCAAAATGGAAAAAATGGCTGCGTCCTGTGGTGGTGTTAACGAACCGGAGTTGCTACAGCGCTGCCAATGATTTTGTAAATAAGATGAAGTTGTTTTCGCAAGTGAAGATCATCGGAGATAAGACCGGTGGCGGGTGCGGGTTGCCGTTTCATTCGGAATTGCCGAATGGCTGGAGCGTACGGTTTTCTTCGTCGCCTATGCTTGATGCAAAAAAAGAATATACCGAATACGGAGTGGATCCGCATATAAAAATAGATATCAAAGAAGAAGATCAACTGGATAGCATAGATACGATCATTGAAGAAGCGTTGAATTATCTCCGGGACGAAACGGCCGAATCAACGCCGGTGACGGCAGATGCCGGGTATATAAACAAATAAAAATATCGCATAAGGGCTATTTTCAGAAAAATAAAATACAATCGTTGCCGGATCCGGAAATATTTTTATATCTTTGCCCCCGAATTTAGCGGCTGTGGCGTAATTGGTAGCCGCGCCAGACTTAGGATCTGGTGCCGAGAGGCGTGGGGGTTCGAGTCCCTTCAGCCGCACTGCTGCTCTAAAGAGCAGATTTTTAAGAATCTCTGAAAACGATTCGTTTTCAGAGATTTTTTTCGTATGACGGGCATGCCTTGTATCTGTGGTGCAAGTCCATCCGGGGCGTAGTTACCGACGAACCCTATAGCGACTTGCAAGTTACAAGTGGTGACGCTTGTGAGAGAAGAAGCAATAGCAAAATCGTGTCTTGACGAACAGAAATCCAATCCTAAGGCGTATCAAGCGGACAAGCTGGCTAAAGGCAGTAAAGTTCCAAAAGGTAATCGTAACCTTGATGCGTAAATTGGGCAAGTAAACGATGAAAGATACCTGGTTTATCCCGTGAGGTTTCGGCAGCGTTTTTTTTATTTTATTTTATAAGACGTAGTAACAGCGAATGTCGAGAAGTCAGCAGAGGTCGAAGTAGCCGATTGCGTGCCAGTCAAGGCGAAGGACTGAATAATTTGTAACATCAATTAAAAATGTATGTTCCTATGGTAAGCCGACGACTAATTAGGTTGAAAACGTAAATGATGCCTGATTGAATAGGAGATAGGCTATATCCTTTGGAAGCGGAAATTAAGAAAGATGAAAGTATGAGATTACTGGAAGAAATCCTGAGCGATTCTAACATTGCCCTTGCCCAGCGTCGAGTAATAAGCAATGGCGGTTCTGGCGGTGTCGACGGTGTAAGAATTGCAGAATTAAGTTTCTATATGTCTTCCAACTGGTCAGACATTAAAGCTTCCATTCTCAGTCGCAGCTACCGTCCCTGCCCTGTCCTCCGTGTTGAAATCCCCAAAGTTCAAGGTGGTATTCGTAAGCTTGGTATTCCTGGTGTTGTTGACCGAACGCTCCAACAAGCTATCAGTCAAATCCTCTCTCCCATATTTGAAGAATGCTTTTTACCGTGCAGCTACGGTTTTCGCCCTGGTCGAAGCTGTGAGCAAGCGATAGTTCAGCTTCTTTCTTATCTTAACGATGGTTATGAGTGGATAGTTGACATTGATTTGGAGAAGTTCTTTGACAATGTTCCCCAAGACCGTTTGATGAGTTTTATCGGACGTACAATCCAAGACCCTGACACAGAATCATTAATCCGGAAATATTTGAAAGCCGGTGTAATGGTCGGTTCTCGGTACGAACCTACCGAAATGGGCACCCCTCAGGGTGGTAACCTCTCTCCGCTGCTAAGCAATGTCATGCTCCATGAACTCGATGTCGAACTTCAACGTCGTGGTTTACGTCATGTTCGATATGCGGATGACTGTGTCATTGTTGTTAGTAGTGAAGCCAGCGCCAAACGAGTTATGCACTCCGTTACAAGCTGGATAGCGCAAAAGCTCGGTCTGAAGGTAAATACCGAGAAAAGCCGCATATGTCGTCCGAATGGTTTGAAGTACCTTGGTTTCGGTTTCTACAAGAATCCGACTATCAAACGATGGGCTTCACGCCCTCACGAGCTTTCGGTGTCAAAGTTCAAGCGTAAACTCAAACGCTTGTGCAAACGTAATTGGAGTATATCTATGGCTAACCGCATATCCTTGCTAAACCCCGTGATACGTGGTTGGATAAACTATTTTTCGCTATCCGATATGAAAACTAAGATGGCGAAGGTAGATGAACACCTACGCACGATGTTACGTGTGGTCATTTGGAAACAGTGGAAGAGCCCGAAGAAACGTGCTTGGGGATTACGTAAATTAGGGGTTTGTGGTGAATTGGCACAACGAACCTCGGTTTGTGGCGACCGCTATCAATGGATGGTCACCAAAACCTGTATCGTTAGAGCTATCTCCAAAGAATCCCTAACTCGCAAAGGCTTAGTGAGCTGCCTTGATTATTATCAGTATAGATATGCTTTGAAAACAAATTAAACCGCCGTATGCCGAACGGCACGTACGGTGGTGTGAGAGGTGGAAAATGAAAGTAGGAAGAAAACTACTTCATTTTCTTCCTACTCGATTACGACATTTTATTACTTCTATTATAACCATTTTGTCAATCTGTAGCAAGTGGCTTGATCATTCCATGTTCTATGAGAAGAGCAATTGTAATTCTTCAAGTTTGATACCTCTACTTGATTTGTTATTGGCAATGTGTGGAAAGTTATTGTAACTCCACCAAAATCCTTGTCTCTATAAAAAGTAACCATGTAAGGCACAGTTGCAGCCATTCTGAAAGAAGACAATTGGTCATTGAAATTATGATCACCTAAGTCTCCTTGATGAGTAGAAGTAGTTGTAAGTTCTATACGAGTAGATCCGTAATTTATGTCTTTATATAGGGATAAAATACAGTATGGATCAACTGTGGCGCGAGTGGAGAGGGTTTCTTCAGGTTTAAAGTTTTTTTCCAAATATTCCATTTGCTCATTATATGAATCAAAATAGTATATAGCACCACTTTCATTTACAAAAGTTGCAAGTTCAGGAAGACTTGAAATTGTTTGATAAATATCATTTACTTCAGCGTTTTCGATAACCATAATAGTGTCTTGGTAATAGAAATTCGAAGAATATAAATTACCTTTATAGGTAAATTCTATCTTTTCAGAATTATTATCACTCACGGAAACCAACTCATTTTCTTCCATTTGGCAAGAAAACAAGAATGCAATAGACAAAAATGACAAAAATAATTTCATTTTCATAACATTAACAATTAAATTGTTAATAATATTCATAAATGCGTTTATATACTAATTTAGTATAACACATTTTATGTATGCAAATGTATAAATTATTTATTTGTTTGTTTTCATATTTTCATTATTTAACACTAAATAGAGCTATATGTAACTATTCAGCGATTATTTCAAGTTTATTGAAAATGGGGTGAGCCGATTTTCCCGTAGGGGGGCAGGTTTCTATTTCATGCGATTCTATAATACTATCAATCTGATCGTCAGTGTATTAGTTGGAATATTTTTGCTATTTTCCTTGTGAGGCTGATAAAGATATTGTATCTTTACGCCTATGCAAGAGCAAGTCAACGATATAAATAGAGTTCCCTGAATAATAGCAATTAACTGATTTAAGTACAAAACATTAAATAGTTTATATTATTGCAGACTATAAATCGCTTATTATCAACAGTTATAAACATTATTGATAATATAAACTAATTTTAGTCTGGCACTTACATTAAAATAATCACGCATAAATTTCCTCATTTAGTATTTAAAAGTTATCTTTGAGTGTTAAAAGAAAGTTTTATGAAGTACATTTCACAAGGAAAACAGCTAAGCCTTGAAATCTTTCGCTCCTCGCTGGATGGCTTGTCCAAATCTAATCGTTGGGTTCAGTTGGGTGACACTCTACCCTGGGATGAGATTGAACGTTTGTATAACCACCGTTTGAATAATGGCAAGCGCGGTGCCGGCAACAAGCCCGCCCGGATGATTATCGGAGCGTTGCTCATCAAACACAAGATGAGCTTGTCTGACGAAGAAACGATTCTGGCCATTCAGGAAAATCCCTATATGCAATATTTCGTAGGTTTGTCCGAGTTTACCGACAAACCTATCTTTGACCCTACTTTGTTTGTTGCCATTCGTAAAATATTGGGTAACAATGACTTCGGCGACATGAGTGTATCTCTTCTGAAAATACAAGTTGAAAAGTCCAGAGTTGCCGCCGAAAAGAAGGCGAAGGAGAAGGATGATTCAAATTCAGGTTCCAGCCCTAATACAGATACCGAATTTACCGACACCCAAGGTCGCCTTCACAAAGGCTCGTTAAAGATAGATGCCACGTGCGCGAATGCCGAAGTCCGTTACCCTACTGATATTGACTTGTTACACGATGGTTGCAAGGTCATCAACCGATATATCCATAAATTATGTGAGCAATTCTCACTCGTTGTTCCTGCGACTCATTACAAGGCTGCCCGTTCTGCTTATCTGGAAGTGATCAAACTCAAGAAACGTAGTAAGAAAGCAATACGGACAGGTAAATCCTTGTTGCTGACCTATTTGATCCGTGACCTGCGTAGCTTTATCAATCTGATAGCCGTAAACGGCACACATCTGTTTGACAGTCTGAATTGCCATCAACGGAAGGTAGCCATAGCCATCATCCGGATGTATTACCAACAATTACAAATGTTTAAAGACGGTACTCATACCTGTGCAGACCGTATTGTGAGCATTTTCCAGTCTCATGTACGTCCCATTGTGCGCGGCAAATCCAAGTCTCCGACCGAGTTCGGCGCCAAGATAGGTGCCAGTATCGTGAAAGGGTACACCTTTGTAGACGATCATAGTTGGGATGCTTACAACGAATCGGCCGATTTAGCCCTTCAAGTAGAACTTTACCGACAACGTTTCGGTTTTCTCCCCGCCAGGCTTTATGCAGATAAGATTTATATGTGCAAAGAGAACCGCAGGCTGATGAAAGAGTTGGAGATCCAAGCCATGGGAAAACCATTAGGGAGACCACCTAAAGAATCGAAAATCCAGGAGTATCAATCTAAAATGGCAGAAGCAGTGGGAGAACGCAATGAGATAGAAGCTACTTTTGGTACC
>DOZP01000184.1:19033-19171 GCA_003517945.1 Porphyromonadaceae bacterium
CGTCAAAAACGTGATGAAGTTCCTCAATGGACTTCTTCGTGTCTTGTTTTTCCTGATGAAATTAATAGCAAATACCGGCAATAATTGGAAAAAAGATCTGCAGGTACCGGGAGTAGTTTACTGACGAATTTGGGGAGA
>DOZP01000156.1:0-1283 GCA_003517945.1 Porphyromonadaceae bacterium
ATACAACTATGAAACAAATACTACTACTGTCTATTACCATGTTTATGCTAACTGCATGTGTATCCAGAAGACCGTATACAGAGGATTCTTATACGATCAGCTATTCGGATCATAAAGACATTTTTATAACTGAATCTAATTCTGTAAATTTTGAATATGAACCTATCGGAAGCGTATCTGCTACTATAGGAAGTGGATACAAGGGCAGAAAATTCATAGAAGCTACAGAGGATGAAGTGATAAAAAAATTGTGCAAAGAATCTAAATTGTTAGGAGCAAACGGAATAATAAATTTTAGGATAACCTATTCCGTAGATAATAGATACACAAAACCTAATCCTGCAATAATAATTACAGCCACAGGCATGGCGATAAAGTTCTAAATTATAAAAAGTATCCATATGAAAAAAAATACTTATTCTTATACTGGCTATACCGCTTTTTATCGCCTGTTCAGATGACAAAGACGAGCCGACGCAAGATTACGCGAGCTTTACGTTTGTTTATCATGCGGATGTGATATGTAAAACATAAAGTGTAATCATCAAAATATTTGCGCAGAAACTAAAAAAAATTGTATGATGATAGCAAAAGTGCTATCTTTGCAATGTCGAACAATAACGAATAAGAAATGAAATGTTACAAAGTAAAAGAAGTTATCAAGTTGTTGGAAGAAGATGGATGGTATTTGAATAATATAGAAGGTTCACACCGGCAATTCAAACACAAAACGAAAACGGGGAAAGTCACTGTAAACGGTAAACCAAATGAAACTTTAACTCAGGAATTATTAAACAGTATTTGGAAACAGGCAGGGTGGAAATAAGTACCCTGAAAAAACAGTATAATTATGGAAAAGATAAATGTAATCATTGGTTGGAGTGGAAACAATTACGCTGCACACGCACAAGGAGATGAGTTGAACGGGGTTGTTGTTGCTACTCATAAAACGCTTGAAGGAGTAAAATCAGAATTTGAATCGGCTTTGCAATTCCATATTGAAGGATGTATGAAGGACGGAGATCTATTACCTGAATGGCTTTCCTCCGGAAATTACAAATTGGATTATGAACTTGAAGTACCGGCGTTACTTCATAGTCTTGACGGGGTTCTTACACGTTCGGCCATCGCTCGCGTATCAGGTATAAACGCGAAACTTATTGGTCATTATGCTTCCGGACACAGGACACCGCGTCCTCAACAAAGAAAAAAAATAATTGATGGAATACATGAAATAAGCCGCGAATTGGCATCTGTTGTGTAGTTATTAAGGATGCATTCTC
>DOZP01000156.1:1426-1949 GCA_003517945.1 Porphyromonadaceae bacterium
GGTTTTGCGACTGGTGTCGGAAAGTTCGTTTTTTAATTGGCGTATGTACAATAATTTTGGTATCTCAATTTTCCTTCGTTCGTAAAGGTCATGGGTTGGTATGAAGACAGCTTCCCCTGTAAGATTACCTGTGATGTAATACGTTTGGAAACCTTGTCATACTCATTTGTATTTTAATTATGATTTTAATTTGTGGCAAATATAGCAATTGTTTAAATTATAATTACAAAAATAACTTGAAAATATTATTTTTGAGTTCGTGATTATTATAAAACTGGTTGAACTTGCAAAGATTGCGACCGTCAATTCATCGACGACCACGCTATGTATGGAGGTATAACTACAAATCCGAAAGATTGCCGTCAGACATAATTTTTTTTTTGATGTAAAATAGTATGCTTTTAACTGAAAATTATATATATTTGTCCCGCATAAATTCGGGAGGTAATGAGAAGCATATACATTATTCGGGAATCGCAATAATTTGAATGTATAGTTTGTGAATCTTCAAATGCCTTATTAT
>DOZP01000156.1:2071-9363 GCA_003517945.1 Porphyromonadaceae bacterium
ATCTGGGAAGTAGCGTGCGGTCCGGTAATTCCTATACTTTTCCGGATTTAACTGTAACGGGGGCTTCCGGAGACAAAGGGTATGTGCTTCGCATTATGTTTACCCGTGCGGTGTCATCCGGCGATATGATCACATTGCCCTCTGCGCCTTCCGGTTGGAGTGTAAATTCAATGTCCACCCAGCATGTACGAGTATTAGATATGGCTTCCGGCGCTACTCCCGCAGACATTCAGGCTTATCTAAGAAGTGTTACCATTACGGTTGATGCGGGTAAACAAGGGAATGGAGTCATTTTTTTGATAAGCGAAAGTGCTGAAGATGCGGGTCGCCACATATATTATTGTTCGGATACGGATAACTGGTATGAATATGTAAATAGTGCTTCTATAAACTGGATTAATGCTTATAATGCGGCATTGGATAAACAATTTATGAATAAAAAGGGTTATTTGGTTACTGTTACGTCTAACGCAGAAAATAGTTTTATCTCTTCATTAATCAGTGCAAACACCTGGACAAGCGGTACCCGTTGGAATCTTTCCGCTCCCGACGTTACAGACGCGTCGGGTAAAATAGTTGCATCTGCTCCGACTGATGCCCAATTGTTGAATTATTGGTATTGGTCCAGTGGACCCGAGTGGGAAGATAACGGGAAAAATCCGTCTCAATGTGTTTTTTATCCCAAAACAAAGTATAGTGAAGATCCACTACCTGTTGTTACTGTGAAATATAATTATAGTAATTTCAGGCTTACTGAGCCCAATAATTCCGGTACGGAATATTGTGTTCACTATTATTCGGATGGAACATGGAATGACTTCTACTATTATAATACTTCTGTTAATGCTTATATTGTCGAATATTCCGGAATCGACGCCGGTACACCGGCATTAATGGGATTTGAAAGTTCTAAAAGTGCGGCTGTCGGCGGAATTGCGGGTAATGGAACGGAAACTATGCCGGTTGTTTTGGTTGCCGATGAAGTTTTGAAATATAGTATTGTAGCGGCTAATGCTTCGGATATAAACAATACCGTTATCGTACGTGATACGGTACCCGTAGGTCTGGATGTCACTGTTAGTTCTATATCTTCAGGAGGGATATACAACAGCGGATCACGTGAAATTTATTGGAACTTGTCCGTAACGCCGGAAAGTGTGGCTACTGTGACCTATGAAGCGAAAAAAACGGCAGGCGCTGCCAATAAAATAGTTAATACGGCCTATGTGACAAGTGACGGAACGTTGGTTAAGCGCACAAACAGTACATATCATAAAGGAGAAGTTTGTAATGTTACTTTTAGCGCCGGAACGGGAGGCGCTGTAAACAATGGGACAGTACAAAATATAGATTATAACCATACTGCCGCTTCCGGGGTTACAACTACCCCAAGCGCAGGATATGAATTTGACAGTTGGAGCTATCCGCCTTACACATCTCTTAAAGGTACGACACAGCCGGCCGGCACCGGCATATCAAATTATACCTCTGTCAATATTTTAGGCCCTGTTGCATTTACGGCAAATTTCAAAACGATAACCTATACTATCGGTTATACATTGAACGGCGGAACGGATCCGGGGAATCAGACAAGTTATAATGTTACACTACTACCTGTCAACTTAACGGATGCTTCCAGAACCGGTTATAATTTCTTAGGCTGGACGGGAAGTAATAGCGCCTCACCGCAAAAGAACGTTTCGATTGCTACCGGCACTACCGGAAATTTAGCTTATGAAGCAAACTGGCAGAAAATAACCTATACGATTACTTATGATGGCGACGGCGGTACCGTACCCAGTTCTAATCCTGCAGCGTATGATATTGAGTCGGCTGCAATCACGCTTGCCGAACCATCGCGATTGGGATATGATTTCCAGGGTTGGACAGGCAGTAATGGCTCTATACCCCAGAAAACGGTTACGATACCTGCAGGCTCAACCGGTAATAAAGAATATAGAGCCAATTGGTCAATTATAACTTATACGATCGGTTATAATTACGACAGCGGTACAGCGCCGTTAACAGCCAATCCGGCTACCTATACAATCACTCAAACGCCGTTTAGTATTTCAAATGAACCGACGCGGCCGGGGTACGAATTTCAGGGATGGACGGGCAGTAACGGAGAAACACCTCAGAAAATAGTGGCTGTTGTTCCGGGAATGACGGGCAATCTGAGTTATACGGCCCATTGGCAAAAAATAACTTATAGTATAACGTACGACCATAACAATGGAACGGCGCCATCAATCCCAAATCCTACTACCTATGACGTAGAAACGGCAACTATCACATTAGCCGAACCGACGCGGCTGGGGTATGCTTTTACCGGCTGGACAGGTAGTAATGGTATGATACCTCAAAACCCTGTAACCATACCGGTCGGTTCGACAGAAGACAAGCATTATACGGCCAACTGGTCAATTATAACTTATGCGATCAGTTATAATTACGACAACGGTACGGCGCCGGCAATAGCCAATCCGGCTACCTATACAGTCACTCAGACGCCACTCACTTTTGCAAACGAACCGACCCGAACCGGATATCTGTTTCTGGGTTGGACGGGCGCCAATGGATCGACACCTCAGAAAATAGTTACGATTTCTTCAGAATCAGCCAGCAATCTTAATTATACCGCCAACTGGTCGACGGATGATTATACAATCAGTTATGATTATAATGGAGGTATGGCTCCTGCAACTTCCAATAAAGCCGGATATAAAATAACGGATGCTACATTCACGATATCCAATCAACCGACCCGGCCCGGCTACACATTTACCGGCTGGACGGGTAGTAACGGAACCACTCCTCAGGTAGCGGTTACAGTTTCTAATGGTTCGCATGGTGATTTAAGTTATACGGCCAACTGGACAGCCAATAGTTATGTCATAACGTATAATGGTCATGGCGGAACCACCCCTGCCGGCAATCCTGCAGTTTATAATATAACCACTCCTACCATTACCCTCGCTCCGTCGGTTCGCCCCGGATATACATTCGGAGGATGGCAGATTACGAGTGATACGACAGGTGTCAGTGTTGCGACAGGTATTACCATACCGACGGGAACGTACGGGAACCTTGCGTGTGAAGCGCAATGGACGAAAGATACATATACGATCGCCTATGATTATGACGGAGGAACAGCCCATGTGACTTCAAATCCGGTAATTTATGATGTAGAGGATTTACCGGTTACATTAAATTCACCGAGCCGCACAGGTTTTGATTTCGACAAATGGGTAATTACCAGTGACACAACAGGAGTAACGATTCCTGACGGAATAACCATAACTGCCGGAACATACGGAAACCTGAAATGTGTTGCACGATGGATTAAGTTATACAGTGTAACGTATAACCGGGGTTTGGCTACTTCCGGCATAGAGGCGGTTGACAATACCTGGTATAATTACAATGATCCTGTAACCGTAAAAGGCAATGAAGGTTCACCATTGATGCTACTTTCGGACGCAAGTTTTATCGGATGGTCATTCCAAGTACAAAATTCGGTTGTTACGACTACTGCTGCAATTCCTGCCGATTTAATCCAGCCCGGGGCAACATATAATGCTGTTGCCGATACAACATTATATGCCGTATGGGCGGAAGATAAAGGCGGGCCAAACGGTGTTCCCGACAGTATTCCCGATTATTTTCAGTTTGATGTTTTATATGACGGTAATACCCATACCGCCGGATATGTGCCTGTCGACAATAACCTGTACAATAGCGGAAATTCTGTGACGATAAAAGGCAATATCGGGATCTTGGGTAAAGCCGACGCTTGCTTTATCGGTTGGTCGGAAACCCAAACCCCCGTAGTTACTACAGTTGCCGCTATTCCGACAAACTTAAAACAGGGTGGCGATGTCTTTAGTATAACGGCAAATACGAAATATTACGCCGTATGGGCGGAAGACAAGAGTGGTCCGGGCGGTGTTCCGGACAGCATCCCCGATTATCTGCAATATCCGGTAACCTACGACGGTAATACTCACTCCGGTGGTAGTGTGCCTGTCGATATCAATCTGTATAACAACGGCAATACCGTTACAATACTGGGTAATACAGGTATACTGGAGAAGACGAACGCCTGCTTTATCGGCTGGTCTTATGGAGTTCATGCACTGATACAAACGGTGGCGACAATACCATCCGACTTGGCACAGAAGGATGATGTATTCACCATAAATGCTTCAACAACGCTATATGCCGTCTGGGCGGAGGATATGAACGGTCCGAACGGCGTGCCGGATAGCGTACCGGATTACTTGCAGATTAAGTTGACTTATCATGAAAACAGTACATTCCCTGCTGACGGAGGCGCTGTTCCTTCTCCGACTCCTACCTTGCATACCATGCATACGCCGATTACAATACAAGGTAATACCGGCGGATTATACCACACTCCTTCGGAGATGGTTGCGTTTGCAGGATGGACAAAGAGCGATCATCATGGTATTGTAACTACTGCGGCAAGCAAACCGGCTGATATGTTAGTCGCAGGCGATATAATAACCGAAACGAATGATGTGGATTTATACGCCGTATGGGCGGAAGACCTTAACGGCGATGGCATTCCCGACTACAATGAGTCAACTATCACCGTCTATCCTGTGCATAAGTGGCCGGAAACGGAAGATCAGGGCGATCCGAACGAGCCGGGTTATTTTCCGACAAAACCGGCTTGGAAACCCGAATACGATCTGGTTGGCGCTAATATATTGCATGAGGAATGCGATATGTGTTTCGCGATTGAAGTAGATGCCGATCCGCACAGAGACCGCGTATTTACCCTGAATTATCTCGGCGCCCTGACCAGAGACCAGGTAAGGGACGCTGCCGGCGAGCCTTTAGCCAACTCTTACATCATACCTAAAGGAGTGTCGACTTATACGATTAATTTTGTACTATCGGAGGTGCCGGATTCCCTGAGAGGTAAAAAAGGAGCCATAGAGGCTGTTATCGTTGGCGGCGGGCGCGATACTTCGGCATGGTTGGCAATGTACGATCATCCTTCGTATGAAACCATATTGGCCAAGCCATATGTCGATAACACCGGCCGGATTGACCTGGGAATAACCGGCGGCTCTCCTCATTTGATGAGGAGTATAAACGGACATTCCTGGCGGAATGCACATTCTCCGTTGAACGAAATGGAAAAATTATGTGTATACGATGGCGTAAGTATCTGGTTGCGTGAACCGGGCGGATGTTGGGAAACACAATTCTTCTTCATGACATATACGGACCCGATTATGCGACGAAGTGTTGAATTGACTTCATTCCCGGGTGTCACGGTCACGCCGGAATTCGGAACACATTATGTGAATAGTTATAGCGACTTTACTTTCACGGCCGCATATTCCGGTGATTATCCGCTCAAGGTCATGGCGACAAGTTTTTATTCGAAAACAAATGTAGAGCTTATCGGTCAGGATATGGAGGACGGGACGTATAAATATACAATCCGCCAGGTGGTTGAGCCGTGGACCGTTACGTTTGCTTCCGAACCGGCAAGCGGTATTACAGGTGGAGAATATATCAACGAATTATCTGTTTGGGCAAATAAGAATATGTTGCATATCCGTTCCGGTATCCGTACGAGGGTTTATATCTATTCGATGAGTGGTACATTGTATAAATACCTTGACATTAAGGAGGGCGACACATGGGAAACGCTTAATCGCGGCGTCTATGTAGTTGTTGCCGGTAACAAACACTACAAGGTTATCATCCGGTAATTCCACGTTTGGACAAACTAAAAAAGGAGGAATATCTTACAATGTATGGAGATATTCCTTTTTTTGTTTGCCCTTTGGGGATCATACTCAAGCAGGGAATATAAGCCGGATCCGAAACAGGAGAAGATGCATCGTTATGTCAGGATTTGTCCGAAAGAAAAAAGGAGGGATTTCCGGTATAAAAGGAAAAAGTAAGCCGGTTTTGTGACAATTTCCGTATATTTGCAGTTACTTGATAAGTAAGGATAAAAGTATGGATAATAAAGGTTTTACCTTTCGTAAACGGCTGGCCGGTTTCAAATATGCCTTTCGCGGTATCCGGTTGTTACTGCGCTACGAACATAATGTGTGGTTGCATTGTTTGATCGGGGCCTGTGCCGTTACTGCCGGTTTTCTGTTGGAGATATCTGTTATGGAATGGGTCGCCGTGATTATCGTTTGCGGATGTGTATTTGCTGCCGAAGCGCTGAATACGGCTATTGAAAAACTGGCTGACGTGGTATCTCCTGAGTACAATGAATGGATAAAGCATGTGAAGGATATATCTGCCGGCGGCGTATTGTTTATGGCTATTGCTGCGGCTATTGCAGGGGTACTGATCTTTCTTCCGAAACTGATGGCATTGTTTTAATATTATCTGTTGATTTTATGAGGGTTGCTTTTTTGATGATACTGTCTTTGCTAATCTGTTTTGCCGGTCATACGCAAAAAACAGATGTGCATGGCGCCAGAAAGAATGTACGGGTTTCGGGTGATGTCCTTGTGGGTGCAATTCCCGCGGCCTGTCTGATTACGACACTTGTTCTTCAGGATTGGGAAGGATTGAAGCAGGGAGCGTTTTCCGGGGCGCTCACGGTAGGAGTAAGCTACGGATTGAAATATCTTGTGGATAAGGAGAGGCCGGATCATAGTAATAACAGGTCGTTTCCTTCTTTGCATACGGGTGTCAGTTTCACCGGAGCCGCTTTTATTCAGCGAAGATACGGTTGGAAGTGGGGTGCTCCGGCTTATGCGGTCGCTTCTTATGTCGGCTGGAGCCGTGTATATGGCAAAAAGCACGATTGGTGGGACGTGACGGCAGGAGCGGCATTGGGTATCGGGAGCGCCTATCTGTTTACCCGGCCTTTTGCCGAAAAGCATAATCTGACTATCGCGCCTGTTGCAGGTAAACAGCATATAGGCTTATATGCATCGTTTAATTTTTGATCTGATTTACAGATTTTTCAGGCTTCTTGTGATTAATAATTGTCAATGATTAATCCGCCTACCGTTTTTCGGTCTAAAGAGTGTAGCCCCGGCTTATAGGTTTTAGCCGTATCCGTCCGGTGTGTATTATCATGTATATCCGCATTTGTCGAATATGTACGGCCGCCTGTGTTTGTACCGGTAATGTAGTCCAGCGCTATGCCGAAAAGCCGTTCCCTGGAGTCTCCAAGGTCATAGATATGATCCTGCAACGTGACATAACCCTGGTTATCATAATCAAAAACATCTCCTTTTTCGATATCGGGTATCCAGCCGTCCGCGTAATCCGAT
>DOZP01000156.1:9406-13344 GCA_003517945.1 Porphyromonadaceae bacterium
TTTTTCCCTATGGTTTTCCGGCCGATGACGATCACATCCATATAGGGGTCTAATAAGTTAATGACTGCTTCGGAAGCGGAAGCGCTGCTCAGACTGACCAGTACGAATAACCTGCGCAGGTTTAAATTATTCCCGTTGCCTTGTGTATTACTTGCTGTAAAATATTCTTTCGAACCGTCGTTGTATTCCAGGTATCCGAATTTTTTTTCGGACAATATGCCGGCAGGTCCCAGCATCGCACACATCAGTCTGGCGCATGAGAGGAGGCCCCCGCCGTTATACCGCAGGTCCAGTACGAATTCATCCACATCACTGAATTTATCGGCCGAGAGTTCACGGAGTTTATCATTGTACGAATAATCATCGTCATTTATGCCTGCTTTGAAACTGTTATACACCAGGTAACCGATTTTTTTTCCTCCGATCGTATATGTTTCAGCCCTGTATATCGGATTGTTTTCCGTGAGAGGTTCGGCCGTATCCATATTGATTTGCCTGTCGAAAATAAATCCGTCGGAATTGCTCCACCGGAAAATGCGGAACGTTTTGGCAACGTCTCCGTATAAACTTTCCACATCATCCGCATTCAAAAGATGATCATTCATATATACGATCCAGTCTCCTCTTTTAAGTCCGGCTCGTTGGGCCGGGGTGTCGGGCAGTACGTATAAAACGAGCGCTCCGTAATATTCCGGGCCGTTTGGTTGCCTGAATTTGACGGATGAAAATTCAAAACCGTATGTATACTCTTCCTGAATGGAGCTATACGTATCAGCCGGTATTTTTTCAATGTATGAAAAATATTGATGTTGTCCGTTTATGGTTTTACCGTCTGCGCCTTTATATAACAAGGAGGTGAAGAATGTTTCCGGATCGGCCGTATAATTTAATTTCCCGGCTTCGGGCATTTCCTGATTCCAATAATATCTTTTACGCATGGTGTCTTCTATCCATGCCAGCGTTTCGGGACGATCATCGTCTTTGTGATCAAATTCGTCATTATCATTATTGCAGGCATTTAAAACCAGGCAGATAAAAAAGAGATGCACATATATCGTTTGTCTCATATACATTAATTAAATTTTAACACTAAGATATTTTGACGATTTTATCAAACCGGCTGTCCATGCAGACACTGAGGTCGGTCGTGATAAATTTTCCGTTATGGAACAAACTGAATATAGTGGCAGGAGTAGGAGCGGACTGCGCCTGTTCCAGGGTTTCAAGTTTGATTATTTTTACGGATAAATTTCGTTTTTGGGCCGTTTCTTTTAATGAGTTTTGTATATGATATTCCGTGAAAGGGCAGCGATTACTGTAATATACGACAAGTCCGTCTTTATCGGGGCATTCGTCGTTTAAAACGTTTTCTCCGAATGACGGATCGGCAGCTTCCGGACGGATTTTCATTACCAACAGGCAAAAGCCGGACGGCAGTTTTTCCGTGATTTCAAATCCTTGCCGTATCAACCATTTGGCATCGCTCATGAAATGAAATTTCTTCTCTCCCGTCACGGTGACCAGACCGTCTTTTCCCTGTTTTACGGCGTCGTCTATGGCTGATTGAAGCAATGCTTTGGCATATCCTTTTTCTTTATACTGACCGGATACCCAGAAACAATTAATCATCAGGTAGTTTGGCGCATTGACCGGTACCCATGCTTTTTCGGCCGGAACGTATTCGATAAAAACTTTCGCCCGCTCGTCCAGACGACGAAAAACGTATCCGTTGTCGAATTCTTTTTTCAGCCATTCTTTTTTCATCTCATAGCTGTCCTTGCATTTTTTATCGGAAAACGCACAGCATATATGTTCTTTACCGATATTCTCTTTGTTTAGTGTGATAAAATTGGCGTTCATATAAAAATGGATTGTTGTTTACGCATTTACCGTAGTTTGTCTTTCCATCTGCAAAAATACGAATTATATATGAATTAATTTGTTTAACCCGGCAGGATTGTATAATGACTGTTAAGGGATGCGTCTTTTTTTGGCTATTCCGTTCAGGAACGGGACGATTAAAATCATGATCAGGGGCAGGGTGAAAAGGGTTACGGGATTTTTTTGCATAAAGGTAAACGTGTCATTGTAGCACATGTTTCGGAATATACTGATTATTAACGCGCTGATTTCCAGTAAGAGTACAATGGCTATCAATAGTACGCTTTCGACATTGTTGTTGATCAGTGATGAAAAAGGTACATACGTGTAATACAGGATGATCATTGCCAGTATAAGAATGATGAGTATGATCAGAATAAGCAGGTATGTTTCCCACTGATTTTCAGGATAATCGGCTTCGATGATGTCTTTTATGGAATTTTCCGAAAAATCGTCTATGTTCAGGGTGTGTATATCAAGGTGTTTCGGATAATAGCGGGCGATGTAAAAATGACTTTTTATCTGCGGGAAAAAACGTATATTGCTTATGTTGTCAAGTGTCATTCGTTTTCCTGTCACATAATTATGGGTGATCAGGTCACTGCTCTGAATATACAGTACTTCGCCGGCTTCCTGCAACAGGCAATAGCTGAAATTTTCGTCCGTTGTGCCTTTATTAAGGAATGTTATATTGAGTCGGATATTTTCCGGTTTGAATTTTTCGGAGGCGTCCATTAATATTCGTACGGATTTTGCAAATTGTATCATCGCCCGTTTTTCTTTGAATGTAAAGTTCGGGAAAAACAGGTTGATACCGACGATGTCTTTGTTATCGGCCATGATGGTGAACATATACGAGAGGGTTCTCCTGATCTGCAGTTTATCATTCAGGAAGGCATCCGTCATGACGGAGTTGTCGTCGAAACGGAAGAGTAATTCTTTTCGTAAGAGGCTGGTGTCCCTCAATTGATCCCAGTCTCTGGTACGGTCGGCATAGGCCGAGACATGATTTTTGGATACTTCGTATTCTTTAATAATGAAACGGTTGGATAATTTTTTTGCCGAATCCTGTGGCAGGAAAAAATTATAATATAACCGGTCGGATGAAAGACTGTTCAGCGAATCCGTCATGCTTTTCAGCTCCCCGTATTTCTCGGCAAATTGTTTCAGGTCGCATCCGTACTGTTTCAGGAAACCGTCGATGTCGGATATATACACCGTGTCATGGATAAAGGCCGTATCCCGGAAATGCGCTCTGACAATTTCATCGTCTACGGGATATCCCCAGTCATTAAAATAGGTCTGCGCTCTAACGTTGTTGTGTAAAAGACAAAACAACATGATAAAACAGATTCTTTTTGCGATAATTGTGCAATAATTTTTTCCCATATTATTTAACCATCTATAAATTTACCTTCTTTCGTCAGTTCTTTCCGTATGGCTTCTTTCAGTAATTCCATATATAAGACCGGCTTCGCCCGGTTGTATAACTTAACGGCCAGCGTTTGTATGACGTTGACCATGCTTCCTCCGGACAGGTTGAATGCAGCGGCCTTTTGCAGCAGTTCTTCGCCGTTGTGTTCCAGCCAGGCGGACGGGATCATGTTTTTCCAAAGCCGGTAACGCAGGCGTTCATCCGGCATCGGGAAATAGAGTGCGGACTGGAAGCGGCGGAAAAACGCTTCGTCGATGTTTTCTTTCAGGTTGGTCGCCAGAATCACAATGCCCGGAAACTCTTCGATGCGTTGCAGCAGATAGGCTACTTCCTGATTGGCATGCCGGTCGTTCGACGATTGCGTCTCCGTACGTTGGCCGAACAAGGCGTCCGCTTCGTCAAAAAACAAGATCCAGTTCTGATGTTCCGCCTTGTCGAACACGTTCGCCAGGTTCTTTTCCGTTTCGCCGATATACTTGGAAACGATCATCGAGAGATCCACACGGTATACGTCCGTTTCGTTCTGTTTCCCGAGCAGTGTGGCCGTAAGCGTTTTTCCCGTGCCCGGCGGACCGTAAAACAAGCACCGGTAGCCTTGTCTGACGATCTTCTCCAATTGCCA
>DOZP01000156.1:13418-13732 GCA_003517945.1 Porphyromonadaceae bacterium
AAACCGGCGTTGTATTCCGGCTCGTATTTCAGTCCCTGTATCTTTGCGAGCACTTCGTCCGAAACAACTAATTTGCCGCTCAGGAACGGTTCGCCTTCGCCTTGCCCCTCCAGGTGCAAAATGTTGTTTTGACGGAACCAGTGATCTTTCGAAAACAACTGAAGCGTTTGGAGCGGGGTTTCTTCCGACTGCATTAACAGAAAAAGCGCTGTTTGCCCTGTAGGCAGAAAGCCTCCGTGTGAAACGCCCCTCCATCCGCCAAATTCCGTATAAGGGCGGTCAAGGTCTTTATTTTGAATAAAAAACGGGTCCAG
>DOZP01000005.1:0-11399 GCA_003517945.1 Porphyromonadaceae bacterium
GGTGGAAACAGACTATTATACCCGCTCCCTCTTTTCTTTTAATATTCCCGAACTTGTCAACGGTAAAGTCGACATTTCCTCCTATGATCTGATGCGTTTTACGCTGGAACAATAATAAAAAATCGCTGAAACAGTTCGAAAACGATACCATCCCAGCGATTATATATCATCTGCTTTCCAATTACAAATACTCTTTCACCTTTCGAATAAGGTTAACATATCCTTCATCCGACAAATATACTTTGCGGGGATTCATTTCAAATGTGCCACCGTAAGAAGGACCGCCTTCATACTTGGGAGCCAGATGAAAATGAAGGTGAGCCAGCTTATCGGAATATGCGCCATAATTGATTTTCTTCGGACCAAATGCCATACTTATTGCTTTGGCTACCCTTGTAACATCTTTCATAAACGCGTTTCTTTCTTCGTCGGTAAGCTCAAACAATTCATTGACATGGTCTTTGTATGCAACCAGACAACGCCCTCTGTACGTCTGTTCTTTAAACAGAAAGACCGTGGATACATCCAATTGAGCAACTTCAATCATTAAATCATATAATTGTCCGTTTTTCTGACAATATAAACAATCCTCTGCCTTTATATGACTATTTATTTTTACATCAAGATTATGTGACATAAGTTTACAGTTTTCTAATTTTTATATTTCTGAACCAGCAATCATATCCGTGATCCTGCAAACCTATATATCCCTCTTTTGCAGGACCTTCCTTGAAACCGGGCCAGTCTTTAAATTTACTCTTTGCTACCTGTTCATACCACTCCGGCGTCCAAAGCGTATATTCAACTACTTTCACACCATTCTGGGTATGGATTACCTTACCATCCTTCACACGTATTACAATCGTATTCCATTCGCCCGCGGGCTTCGCGTTCTGAGGCAATGCCGGAATCATATCATACAAGGAACCTGCCAGATGATTCGCCAGTTTATTGTCAGACGCATTCCAGTTATCAAGCACCTGTATTTCAGGAGCGGCATAATAAATCGGCTTACCGGCCTCTTCCACTACATAATAGAAAATACCCGAATTGCCTTCCTTTTCGATCTTCCAATCAATGGATAATTCAAAATCCGAATACTTCTCTTTTCCAAACAGGATGTCGCCCCCTTGTCCGTATCCCGCTTTTTCTCCACGTTTCACTTTCATCGACTCTTCACTGATTTCCCAATTGGCCGCCATATCCGTAGAATTACACTTACGCCAACCATCAAAATTTTTCCCGTCAAACAAAAGCTGCCAGCCTTCACTCTTTTCCTTTTCCGTTAATTTATTGTTCTGCGCAGACACCAATACAGACGAAATAACTACAAAAAATGCAACTGATAAAATTCTTCGTTTCATGATTATTATTTTATTTATTAAAAGCGAATACAAATATAATTAAATATATCGAAATCTCACACATACCGGTTGAAAAGAATATTTTAACAATCAATTGCTCGATTTCATCAGGCGTTTTCACACAACGACATTGTCAAAAAAAATCAGGCTCTGCGCCTGCGGAAACTACGGTAGGAAATAATGATTGTGATCAGGAAAAAAATCAAAGAAACAGATATATAAGGCAGAATATCATACAAACCGGCATCGCGGACAAACAGCTCATTGAAGCCGTTAAGCCCCCAGTTTAAAGGAGATACATAACTGATTATCCGCATAAAATACGGCATAAGGAAAGTTGGTATCCAGACCCCCCCGATGGCAGCCAGAATAACGACCGAAACCGCCCCGAAAATACTGGCCTGCTGATTGGTTCGTGCGATACTTCCGATTGCCAATCCGTAACCGATAGCCGCCAGCGACGATGAGACCGACATGGCGAACAAAGCAGGCAGGCTATGTCCGAGTTTCAACGCAGGCAGACCGAGCAACGGTATAATATACATGCCGGTCAGCACAATCAATGCCAACTGGAGCAAACAAACGCATAAATAAACGCCTACTTTACTTAATAAATACAAATGAAACGAACAAGGCATGGTCATCAAACGGTTAAAACATCCGATCTCACGTTCGCGGATCATATTACCGGCCAGTGATATCACAATAAAAAATACGGCAAACATACTCCACGCAGGTACATTATGCTGGGTGGAATTCGGAATGATTTTCGCTTTTTCCGATTGTGCGTACGACTCACTGATCACAATCATATCAGCCGTGTCAATATTCAAATCAATCGGAAAAGGAACAATACGGTTAACCTGTTGTGTAATTTCATTCAGTAACAATTTATTTTGCACCATCAAGGCGTTTTCACGCATTGCGCGAATTAACGAAATCCGGAAAGACTGCTTGGCCGTCGGATCCACCAACAATTTTATTTCAAGCGGATATCCGGCCCCTCTACCCGACTCCAACACGCTATTTTTAATGCTATCATTCGGACTATCTTCCTCTGAAGTATCATCACTATCCATGTCTTCGTCGCCGTTAAAGGCACGCGCTATCTCCCTGCGCACATTTTCGCGCAAGCGCGCCGTAGCATTTTCGGGAATGATGACGGCTATAAGATACTCACCCCGGGAAACAGCCTCCTCTACCTCATCGGGTGAAAAAGAGGAACCGTCTGCTCCGGTCGATACATCGAAAATACGACTTTCCTGTAGTTGCCGGGTGACCATATTACCTAACGAATCACGATCACTATTCAGTAAATACAATGGTATACGCGTTTCGTTAACCGAACGAAAAGTACTGTCCTGAAGATAGGTCATCATCAGAACCAACGCCCATGGCATCAGAAACAGCAAGACAACACCCCAGAAATCGCGGATAAGCAGCAGAAAATCTTTGAATAGCAAACGGATAAAATGATTCATCTTTATAACCGGAATTAAGGTCGTGTCTTTTTAATAAACAAGTCTTCCAAAGAAGAAGCTGATTCCCGGTCCATAAGTTCACGGGGAATACCTTCGCAGATCATACACCCGTGATCCATCAATGCAACATCGGTACATAACGTTTCCGCTTCTTTCATATCATGTGAAGTATAAATTACGGTCATCCCGCCGGCATGAAGATTTTTCAGATTTTCAATGATAACCTGACGGGAATGTACGTCGACACCTACGGTCGGTTCATCAAGGAACAGCAGGGAAGGCCTGTGTAACAAGGCCGCTATGAGATTAACCTGGCGTTTCATCCCGCCGGAAAGATGACCGGTTTTCTTATCGCGATGGGGCATCAATCCGAAATCACACAGATAAGATTCCATCCGGCTTTTCAATTCTTCCGGCCGAAGTCCGTACATCCCGGCAAAGAACCGGAGGTTTTCGCCGATCGTCAGCTCCGGATATAACGCGATATCCTGGGGCACAACGCCAATCAACGGTTTTATCCGTGACATCTGATATTTTACATCCAGGTCATGGATCGTGACTTGTCCGCGATCATACGAACGCAAACCGCATAATATAGAGATTGTAGTCGTCTTACCCGCACCGTTGGGGCCCAGCAAACCGAAAAAGGATCCTTTACCGATATGCAACGACAGCCCGTCAACCGAAGGATGAGAAGACCCATGGTATGTCTTATGCAGATCAAGGATACGGACGACGGGATTTTCCATTATTTTATTTCTGATATATCAACGATAGTTTACAAACGCGCCGGCAAAAATACATTTATTTCTTCATCTGATCCCTGACAAGCCTCTCCAACGCGGTAAAAAACACCTTTTCCTGTTCGCCGATACGCTTCAGATGATCACCTATCGTCTGATAATCGACTCCTTCCGACGAACGATTCTTGTAGATACGGCCGGCCTCCGACGCA
This sequence comes from Porphyromonadaceae bacterium, assembly GCA_003517945.1. GTDB lineage: Bacteria > Bacteroidota > Bacteroidia > Bacteroidales > Tannerellaceae > Tannerella. Next base: position 3,801 of record DOZP01000005.1, read on the forward strand.
AAAATACGCCATTGGTCGCCTATATCGGTCAGGCGTTGCGAAAAATCATTTAACGCACGAATACCCGTGACTTGAGAAGCCTCCTGAAGAAATGCGGCATACAGAAAACGAAACCCGGCGCCTCCCGTACCGATTTCTTCCATCATACGGATCAGTTGCGCCAGATGAAGAGCGGCTTTCCGATCCCCGTATATTTGTGGAAATTTCGGAATCTTACTACCCAGATATTTAAAGGCATTGACGCCGACAAACGGCACCGGACCCGGCTCGTGTATCATACGGTGGCAATTTTTCAGAATAGCCTTGCGTACCAGAAGAGGTATGTCAGGCTCCTTCTCCGGCAGTGACTTTATCCAGTATAATTTGCCGAACGGAGGATAAGTTCCTTTTGCAAAACGCGCCCGGAGAAGATCACGGGATGAAATCGTGACTTTTTGCGTAGCAACAGGGTCGCTGATCAGATAATCATCCCCTTCCCTGCCTATCACACATATATTATGCGCATTGAAATGAAACCGGTATTCCAACGGCATATAAGGCAGATAATACATACCAACCACACATCCGGTGGGAATACCCCGGTTTAAAAGACTGTCTAATTTTTGCTCGGCATGCTTTTTATTCAAAAAAACAGTCGAATGTATTTTAAAATCAAGCAATCGCGTAACACGGGCAAAAATAACACCCGGCAGCGGACGGAAAGAAGTAACAGGAAAACCGGCCAGTTTAATGAACGGTAAATGAACAAAATAAAGGGAAGCGGACAATCCGAAAATCAATGGCTCGGAATATTCATAGCCGTAAAACCGTAAAAGATTGGCCGTCACCCCATCCTCACAATGGGCAGCCGTCTTATGTTCAAAAGCTATTTCCATTCATCCACGCGTTTTAAATCTTCAACCGTAATGCGCAACGCATCCGCATATTTCTGCAATATCTCCTCGTCCGCTTTCATAAATTCATCGTATTTCAAATGCTTGCGAATCTTTCTTTTAGGAACATCGGCGTACGAAGCCAACATACCAACATCCTGCAACGCCTTTTTCATGTGATACGCAAGCGGACTGACTTCCTGTGCCAGCACCTGAACGCGAATCTCCTCACATTGCTCGCGTATATCATCCCAAACTACATTTAATGCGTCATTCTTTACACTCCATCCGTCACTGATCACCGGCGTGTAGTTGCCATCCTCATCTACGGCGTACATCACATCACGGATCACGTTATCCTTAAAAAACTGCAAATCCTGCGGCACATCCTCTTTTTTCATTTTCCATAACATTTAAACTTAACAAACCGTCAACAAGGCATACGCATACGAAAACCTTGCGCTTTCAGGCACCATCAACAAAATCCGGTCTCCTTTTTTCGCCCGCCCCGAACGGTTCAACCCTTCAAGCATCGCAAAAGGTGAAACAGACGCCACGTTGCCGATTTGCGGCAAATTGACAAACCATTTCTCTTCGGGAATATCATAACCGAAAGCGGCCAACTGGTGTTTGATCTTTTCCCCAAAATACATAGAGGAAAGATGAGGCATAAACCAGTCTACGGAAGCCGGATCAAAACGACGCCTGGAAACTATATCCTGTAAAAAGCGTCCACCCAGTTTTATGATATTTTCATCCAGCAACCGGGTATCCTGTTTCAGGGAAAACAGCGAACGGTCAAGCCATTCCTGCTCGGGAAACTGCGCCCATCCCACAAATTCTCCGTTTTCGTTTTTTTCGCCGCCGGCATACATACACGTTTCGATCTCATGCGCAAAAGAAGTTAGTTCGATCCATTCGATCCGGTAAGATAATCCGTCTTCCGCCGGCTTGTCCTGCAATAACAACGCGACACTTCCGTCCGACAACATCCAGCGCAGAAATTCTTTTTCAAAAGCAAGAATCGGTTTATCCGTCAACTGATTGATCAACTCTGATTCCTTTTCAAAATAACGGGCCATCATCCATGCCGAAAGACGTTCCGACGCCACACATACCGCATTTTCAGCATTTCCGGTCAATGTGGAAAAATAGGCGTATTTCAATGCCTGCATACCGGTACAACAGGAACCGGCAAACGAAACAACTTCCGTATGACGGCCTCCTTTCAGCTCACCATGTACCATCACCCCGTGAGACGGCATCACCTGTTCCGGCGAAGCCGTTCCGCAAGACAACAGGTCGATATCCCTGAGCGTCAGCCGCTCATCCAACAATCCCTTAACGGCATTCGCCGCCATTTCTACATTGGTATGGGTGACCCGTCCGGATTTATCCAAGGCATAGTAACGGCTCTTTATGCCGTTTTTACCCAGAACCAACCGCTTTGCCAGCAGCGATCTTTTATTAACCAGTCCGATATAATCTTCCATTTCATCATTCCCGACAGGTTGATTCGGAAAAAATGCGGAAAACCGGTTTATATATACAGAATTATTCATACTATTTAATCTCATACGAAACGTCAATAACCGAATAACAGGCTATCCGGCCCCATCATTAATACATTCAATTAAGTTCATAACACATCTCCTTTTGAGCCTTTCGCAACGAGGCGCGGCGCAACGGATATGTCAGGAAGAAAAATAACATTCCGAAAGGAGAAACCACATACAAAACAAAAAACAAATAAACGCAAAAAACACGCAGATAGGGTATGCGTTTCGGATCCTTATACGGCCCTTTCTTTAGAATGAACTGCGCCCATTGTCCCCATAGGCGATACCCGTTTTTCTCTATAAAATAAACCGTAGAGAGGAACGTTACCGCTTTTTCTTTCATCAGGTCTGCCTGCAAACCGGAAAAATCATTGCGCTTCAGCGCATCCAGGATGATTTGCCCGAAAACAACGGCACGATCAATTTCTTCGGGCGCAACCCCCGCAGCAGGCAACAGGCGGGTCGCTTTTCTTTTGTCGTAAAAAAGCCACCGGATGATCGTTATCACACTGACCAGGTTAGGCGCTTTATCCTGCAATGAAATAAAACCGACATAGCGTCCGCCTGCTTCACGGATATATTCGCGTGTCCGGTGTTGCGTCATCACCCACATATTCCGGCAACCCATCGTCACCACGATATTTCTTCCTTTCAGATATTTTTTTATTTCATCCGACTGAAAAAAAGCATGTAACGGCACAGACCAGGATAAGTACCAACTCTGCCCGGCAATCATAACCAGATCGGCATCTTCCGCATCGCTCAGATCTACCGGCTTCAGCCTGCATGGCACGCCTAACCGCGATTCGGGAAAAACCTGAAAAAAATCCATCGCAGACCATGGAAAAGGATACGGCTCTTCAGGCGCAATTTCTTTCCGCACGACATCACATCCGGCTTGCATGAACGGTTCACAAATCCTGTCCGCAATAGCAAGCGCCTGCCCTGTCTGCGTGTAATAAAAAAGCACTACCTTATATCCTTTCCCCATCCCGCCATGTCAAATTAGTCCTTAAACACTTTATTTATCCCCCTAAAGGTCAAAAAAATGATCGCAAAGATACGAAATTTTTCAATTTAAATGACACGATCAATTCAAATGACGCGAATTATACAAAAGGAAACAGGAAACAGACCTTCTTTTACCAAATATCATTTTCCGGATTAAACAAAAAAAATGTATATTTGTAACCATTTATGCAAATAAAGAATTTTATAAAACCATTCCGGTCAACGATACTATTCATTATTGTACTGACTTTCGGACAAGTCATCGCTGACCTTACGCTGCCTAATTACATGGCGGATATCGTAGATCATGGCATTGCGAAAGGAAATACGCCCTTTATTCTTCACTCGGGTTTGATTATGCTTATCATTGCCGTCGGAGGAATTATCTGTGCAATAAGCGCCGGCTATCTGGCATCACGTGTAGCCCTGGGCGTCAGTCGCGATCTGCGTCAGTCATTGTTTCAATATGTTTCAGGATTTTCACTTGCCGGATTCAATAAGATCGGTACATCTTCGCTGATCACACGTACGACCAACGATGTACAACAAATTCAACAAACCACATTCATGGTATTGCGCATGATGATGCGCGCCCCTTTGATGTGTATCGGCGGAGTGATCATGGCCATACGGAAAGACGGGGATCTGTCGTTATTACTGCTGGCATTTCTGCCTGTCATCGTCGGCCTGACCTTTTTGATTATGAAAAAGGCCATTCCCTTGTTCCGTGCCGTTCAACAAAAGATCGACCGGCTGAACCTTGTTCTCCGTGAGACGCTGATCGGCATACGCGTTATTCGCGCTTTCAGCCGGATAGGATTCGAAAAGAAAAAATTCGCCGCGGCAAACGACGATTTAACAGATACATCTATTTATGCAAACCGGCTGATGGCGATTCTCAACCCAAGTATGAATTTATGCATGAACCTTCTCACGATCGTCATTGTATACCTGGCTTCTTTCCGCATTGAAAAGGGCAGCCTGATGGTTGGCGACATGATGGCTTTCATCCAGTACGCCATGCAGATATTCATGTCGATGATGATGATTACCATGTTATTTGTCATGCTTCCGAGAGCCTTCGCCTCCGCCGAAAGAATACGCGAAGTCTTCAACCTGCAGGAAACGGTAAATGATCCCGACTCCCCCGTTAAACCCAGTCCGGAAAAGAAAGGTATAATTCGTTTTGACCATGTCTCCTTCCGGTTTAAAAATGCGGAAAACTGCGCGGTTCATGATGTCTCGTTTTCTGCCAACCCCGGTGAAACCGTAGCGATCATCGGAGGTACCGGAGCCGGTAAAACATCATTACTGAATCTCATCCCGCGATACTACGATGTTGAAAAAGGCGCTATTGAAATCGACGGTGTGGACATCCGGCAAATGAAACAATCGGAATTGAGAGCTATTATCGGACTGGTGCCCCAGAAAATAACGATTTTTTCAGGAACCATCAATGAAAATATACGCTTCGGAAAGCAAAATGCAACGGAAGAAGAGATCATCCATGCCTGCCGCATTGCCCGGGCTGATGAGTTCATTCAACATCTTCCGGAGAAGTACGAAACGGAAATCGCACAGGGAGGAACCAATATCTCGGGCGGACAAAAACAGCGCCTGTCCATCGCCCGCGCTGTCGTCAAAAAACCTCAGATCTATCTATTTGACGATAGTTTTTCGGCGCTGGACTTTAAGACCGACGCCAAAGTGAGGGAAGCGTTGAACAAAGAAACCAAAAATGCAACCGTCATCATTGTAGCCCAGCGGATAAGCAGTATTATGCATGCCGATAAGATACTGGTAATGGATAACGGAAAAATTGCCGGCGAAGGCACACACGGCGAATTATTAAGAACAAACAGTATATACAAAGAAATTGCCGCATCACAGCTATCGGAAGAAGAATTAAAGTAAAATGGCAAAAACAGTAAACATAGCAAGCAGAATGAGACCGGGAGGAGGCGGATCGCCCATTGTTCCGGTAACGGAGAAATCGAGAGATTTCAAAGGAACACTCGGCAAGTTGTTGCGTTTCCTGAAACCATTCTACGGCAGCCTGATTCTCGTATTTATCGTTGCGGTCGCAAGCACTGTTTTCGGTATATTCGGCCCTAAGATACTGGGTAACGCGGTTGATATCCTGTTTGACGGAACCCTGAACACCATTCACGGAAAGATCCCCGCGGGAGTCGATTATAAAGCCCTGGTTAACATATTACTTTTGTTGCTGGGCATCTATCTTTTAAGCGCCTTATTCGGTTACATGCAGGAATATATGATGGCGGGTATCTCGCAACGCATCATACAAAAAATGAGAACAGACGTCAATTACAAACTGCACCGGCTGCCGCTTAACTTTTACGATACCAGGACACACGGCGAAATTCTCAGCCGCGTAACCAACGATATTGATACGATTGCAGGTACGTTGCAACAAAGCCTTGTTCAAATCATCACATCCGCCTTCATGCTGATCGGCATAACCATCATCATGTTGCTGATCAGCCCATTCATGAGCCTGATCACATTCATCTCACTGCCTCTCAGCTTTCTGATCACCCGGCTGATCACCTCCAGATCACAGAAATATTTTACCGGACAGGCTACGGAATTAGGGCACCTGAACGGACATGTGGAGGAAATGTACGGCGGACACACCGTCGTGAAAGCATTCAACTATGAAGCAAAATCGGTCGATATTTTCAGGAAAATAAACGAAAAACTGTATCACCACGGGTGGAAAGCGCAGTTTATCACTTCCGTTATCTTCCCCATCCTGAACTTTGTAAGCAACCTTTCGTTTGTTGCCATCTGTGTGTTAGGAGGTTATCTGACAGCCAGCGGACGGATCACATTAGGCGCAATCCAGTCTTTCATCTCCTATTCCCGACAGTTCAATCACCCGATACAACAATTATCTCAGATCGTAAACATCCTGCAAGCCACTTTCGCAGCGGCAGAGCGGGTTTTTGAAATACTCGAAGCCGAAGAACAGATTCCGGATCCGGAACATCCGGTTGTGGCGGAAAATCCGAAAGGAAAAGTTGATTTCAACCATATTTCATTTCGTTATAAACCCGAAAAACCGCTTATTAATGATATATCAATACATGTAAAACCCGGACAACTCGTCGCCATTGTCGGAGAAACCGGAGCCGGGAAAACAACATTAGTCAATTTGTTAATGCGCTTTTATGAGGTCGACAAAGGTTTCATATCCGTGGACGACGTGAACATCGGCAACATGCGGCGGAAAGACCTGCATTACCTGATCGGGATGGTATTACAGGACACCTGGTTGTTCAAAGGAACCATCCGCGAAAATATCGCTTTCGGAAAACGGGGAGCTACGGACGAAGAAATCGTGAGGGCGGCCAGGTTAGCTTATGCCGACAGTTTTATACGCACCCTGCCCGACAGTTATGACACGGAAATAAACGAAGAAGCAAGCAATATTTCACAAGGACAAAAACAGTTGCTGACCATTGCAAGGGCATTGATAGTCCAACCCCATATCATGATTCTGGATGAAGCGACCTCGTCAGTCGATACCCGGACAGAAGTATTGATACAAAAAGCCATGAAACGGATCATGAACGGCCATACCAGTTTTGTGATCGCCCACCGCCTCTCGACCATCAAAGACGCCGACAATATCCTCGTCATGAAAGACGGAAATATTATCGAACAAGGCACCCACGCAGAGCTCCTTCAAAAAGGCTCCTACTACTCCGAACTATATCGTAGCCAATTCACAAACAATTTTCTGTAATATGCTCCGTAACAGCCCTCTCCGTTTGCTCAAAAAGCTCCGGAAACGGCGTATCCTTAACGGATATGGGCGGATGTATTTCAAGTGTCAGTCTATTGAACAAACCCAGCGGAAAGGATCCCCACCGCGTCATCTTCCATGAATTATTAATCGTCACGGGAACAACATAAGCCGAAGGGGCATATTTGCATACTATTTTCAACCCGTTCTCCGCAAATTTGCGGGGCACACCCGTTTTGCTTCTCGTCCCCTCAGGAAAAATCACGGCCGCGCGCTTATTAGTTTCGATATATTCACCCATTTTCCGGATCGCCGATAAGGATTGTTTCGCATCTTTACGGTTAATAAGTACCGAACCTCCGTGATTCAGATTGTAAGAAATGCT
>DOZP01000005.1:11501-15538 GCA_003517945.1 Porphyromonadaceae bacterium
TCCCGTAACCTTATACGTTGTTCCCAAAACATACGTATTGGCGACAAGAAAGAAATTAAGTGCATCCACACTCTTCTTATGTGCATGATAACCGAATAAGTTCAGGCAAATCCACTGGATAGGATGAAAAATCAGCAAAGTCATGCCGAAAAGCAAATAATAAACGGCTGACAATGGAACAGATACTATTTTCAGCATAAATCACATTTCAAATATTCCGCAAAAGTACAATTAATTAATCAAAACGAAAGAGTCCGCACAAAGAATCATCTGTAAAAAGGCGCCGTCAAAGACGAAACCCTGTTCAGGAATTCGTCGTCAATGTGATTAAATCTTTCAAATCTTTGTCGCTCAGGTTGCCAATCCAGGATTCGCCGGTTTTAATAGTCATCCCGGCCAATTCTTTTTTAGATTGCATCATGGCATCAATCTTTTCTTCCAATGTATTTTGGGTTATGAAACGGTAAACCATCACATTTTTCTTCTGACCGATACGGAAAGCGCGATCTGTCGCCTGCGCTTCTACCGCAGGATTCCACCAAAGGTCAAAATGAATGACATTGGCGGCGGCGGTCAGGTTCAGGCCCGTTCCTCCGGCTTTCAGGCTAAGGATAAACGTATCGGCATCGGGCCGGGATTGAAAATCATCCACCATCTCATCACGCTGTTTACGTGTACATCCTCCGTGAAGAAACAAAGCCTTTTTATTGAAATGCGCATGAATAATATGTAGCAACATAGCTCCCATTTCGGCATATTGGGAAAAAATCAGGACTTTTTCGCCGGACTCGTAAATGTTATCCAACAACTGCAATAACATTTCCGTTTTACCGGAAAGGGAAGGAGCGAATTCGTCTTTTTTCAGGTATTGAGACGGATGATTGCAAATCTGCTTCAATGCACTCAATAATTTAAGCACAAGCCCCTGACGTTCCATTCCATCGGATTCTTCCACACTCATCAGATTTTCTTCCACTGTCTGCTTATACAGTGAAATCTGTTCCGGCGACAACACGCAATACCGGTTATTCTCTATTTTATCCGGCAAGTCACTGATAATCGTTTTATCGGTTTTCTCCCTGCGTAAAAGAAACGGTTGCGTCACTTTGTGGAAACTGTCGAGTTTCTTCCGGTCTTTATTCAGTTCAATCGGCTTGGCAAAATATTCGGTAAAAAACGACAAATTCCCCAGATAACCGGTATTGGAAAAATCAAATATACTCCAATATTCCGACAAACGGTTTTCCACCGGTGTTCCGCTCATGGCAATGCGCACTTTCGCTTTCAGTTGCTTGACAGCCTTTGTCTGGGCAGTTTCATTATTTTTGATATTCTGCGCTTCATCAATAATGACTGTATACCATGCCTGCTTTTTCAGCACATTCACATCGGAGCGCACCATACCATACGAAGTTATAACGACATCCTGCTTCTTTACCGCTTTCACATCAAACTTACGGTCTGAGCCGTAATAAATAAAAACGTTCAGATCCGGCGCAAAACGCTGTATTTCTTTTTCCCAGTTACTCAATAACGTTGTCGGCACAACAACCAGCGCCGGTTGATTTTTCAGGCAACCGTCGCTTTTAAATTTCAACAGAACGGTAATAACCTGAAGCGTCTTTCCCAACCCCATGTCGTCGGCAAGCAAAGAACCAAAGCCCAGACGGGCATTTTTATACATCCAGCTATAACCGCGCAACTGATACGGACGAAGCGTGGCCCGCAGGCTTTCGGGAACAGGAATATCTTTTACATGCAGCAATTTGTTTATTTCTTTCCGCACATCATCATCAACCTCCACTTTTGCTCCGTTATATTCCCCGCTCAACGCCGATTGCAAAAGTTTCAGAGAACTCATATCATGCGATGAGGAGAGCGATTTTATGACCTTTTTAATTTCATCCTCGGTCATCAATGTATAACTATCCTTTATCCGCACAAGTTTTCCTGCATTCACCGCCAGTTTTTTAAATTCTTCTTCCGTAACCAGGTGTTCGCCCAATGCAATCCTCCAGTCAAAATCAAGTAGTTCGTCTATCGACAGATATGATTTCAATTTTTTGTTTTTCACTTTAAAGGAAACCTGCGGTTTGAGTATCTGCCGCAATGATTTCGGAAGTAATATCCGGATGCCGAACAGCTCCAGCGCCGGCAATGTTTTTTGCAATATATCAACAACAGAATGATTATCAAAACGAATGGCGGTATGACCTTTTTCTTTTATCACTTCCTGCAATTCAGGCATATATTCCGCGAGCATAGCCAAATCTTTAATCAACTCAAAATGGCTGCCGGCCTGCGATTCATCCGACAAAAATTCCTTCAGTTCTATGGGCGCATCAAAAGGTCTGTTTTTATCTTCAACCAATACGCGACAATCAAACACATTATCAAACAAATCATTACGTTCGTCGACAGCAAGAATCGGAGCAATCTCCTTCCGCGCGATATTAAAACGGTTCAGCCAAACCTGTATGGAATTGGGAATTTCTTTCTCCGTAAAAGCATCAAAATGCAGCGGTGACGACAGAAAAAAAAGACGCGCGACTTTCTCGTTATGAGAGACGGCGCTTATATTTCCCAGATTCAATTTCGGCAATTCGTCCGACTTAAAATAAAAATCAAGCAAACAGGCACACAACGATTTTAAATTTTCTTCCCCGGAAAGTATCCGATTCGTACGCCTGTCTTTCCTGCCGACTACTAACAAACAGATATCCGGCGGAACAATCTTACATAACAAATCAAAGACAATTTTCACCTCCTTATCTATCAATGCCGGAATCCAACGTATCCGGAAGCGACCCTCTTCGTCCTCAACCAACTGCGGCAACACCGCGCCCTGTTTCAACAACCGCCTGCAGAAATGAAACACATAATACAAAGCAGTATAAGAAACCGAATAATTCCGGATATGCTTAGGCGATGTTTCCTGCAACACCTGACAAAGTTCCGCTAACGTAATATCCCGGGGATCATCATGCGGATGCTCATACCTCACAGAAGCAGACCCTTCGGGATTAAGAATGACCGTAATCTTGCTGTTACGGATCTCTTTTAAAAATGAAATATCCCCATTCTCTTCTCCGGGTTTCGCCAGGCTTTTTATTTTCGAACGGTAATACATCGAAAGCAACTTGTGAAAATCACCGTTAAAAAAAAGCGTTTTTTGCGGAAACAACGAAATAATCCGTTGCGACAAGTCCGGAATAACAGAAAAATCAAGGTTCGTAATCGCCTCTTCATCCGGCACAAACTCCGCATGCGCCTCTTTCACGGTATTTCCCTTCCCGGCGCCTTTTGCAGCAACCGCAGTATCCCTTTTGGCCGTGGCAGCCTTTTTAACGGGAAGCGTCATCTTCGAAAGATTCAGAACCGATTGTTTTTCTTCCGTTTCGATCATATCCTTCATCTCCTTCAGATGTTCAAGAATATCAAACCCGTGAAGTTTGAACACCAAAAACGGATTTTTATCAATCTCATTGGCAATAATATAGATAACGGCAGCCAGATGCTTACAGGGAACAGCCCAATCCGGACAGGAACAATTCAACTTGATATCCTGCCATTCCGAAGGAAAAATTTTTATCCCGTTTCGTTCCGCTACCTCCATCAATTCCTGTGGCAATTCACGGTTCAGCAATTTCGCCAGTACCAGCGGATTACTCTTTATCTCTTTCATAAACACAGAGATATCTTCTTCAAAATAAGGCGGCACAACAATATTTACTTTATAAGGCGTCTTTCTCGTTCCCTGCACTTTCGCTTCGATCTGATTCCCTTTTATTTTAATAGACGTCACCGCCCCCTTGTTCGCATACGACTTTCCACGCGGCAAACGGTTCGAATAGTCAATCCTGTTTAACGCACCCAGCCACTGTTTTCCCCACCATGTATCCCCAAAAGATATTGCCATTATAGTTTTATTTTTTAATCCCGCAAAAGTAGTTTAAAAAGACGAACAGTACAAGGTTTATTATTTAGATTTTCATCTATTTGACTTAATCGATTAAATAATAATTTTTTTAGTCAAG
>DOZP01000142.1:0-1256 GCA_003517945.1 Porphyromonadaceae bacterium
CAGGTTTTTTCCATTTGTTTGTATAGATATTGCGAAAAAGTCCGTATCATATGCCTGGATAGTCCGTAATGTCCAGGTGTCTTTCGGTTCATCGTAAAAAATTTTCACATTATGAAAATACAACCTGTCTGTCGAGTCGCGTCCGGCAAGCGTCGGTTGTTTGAAATATTCGTTGAATTGATATATTTTTTTCAGTATGGGTGTGTATTTTCTGAATGAATTACAGGTATAGTCAAACGCGACGTATCCGGGATTTGTTTTCTTATTAGGGTCATCGCCGCTATTGTCACTGCACCCGGAAATAATTCCCGATATAATAATACAGGAAATGAAATAGTTGAATTTAGTCATAACTGTTCTTTTTTATTCTTAAAACCGGTATCCTCCACACATGGTCAGGTATCCCATGGAGCCGTATCCTACTTCCCATGAGGCAAATAATTTTTTTCCTACGGAAACACCAAAAAAAGTCAATTGGCCGCTCATATGTGTTTCGTTTGTATAATATTTAGGACTACTGGCCCATTTTTCCCTTTTCAGTCCGAATCCGAAACCTGCCTCAGAATACAACCTGATCATCGGACGGTTAAAATAGGTAAATCTGACGGAAGGGAATACGGCAAAACGATGTTTTCTGTATGTGTTTACAATGTGATCATTTTCTATTGATCTTTCGTTTTGTGAGATACCTGAGTAGGACGCGTTTATACTCATGGCAAGCCATCTTTTGATTTCACGCGTATATGAAAGCGAAACCGCTTGCGTATAGACCTTGTCATCGTAATAATACCTTCCTTTGTTGTAGCGTTCTAACGGACTTTCATCATGCCATCCCCAATCCCAATCCCAGCTATCAAAGACTTCATCATCATGTAATCCCCATCTTACGGTTAGTTCATGTTTTGGCTTATATGGTTCTCGGGATCTTGCCTGTATGGTGGTGACGGACATTGTAAATAATATCAGGCAGTAAATGGCGGGTAACGGTATTTTTTTCATATTTAAACAGTATTTTGAGTTTTTGAAAAATGATCATGTTATTGTTTTCAGAGAAAAACAGTCTGAATGCTGTTTACGTATGGAAAGATGCAAAAAGTATCAAAACCGTTGCATCATTATAAAAAAAGGCTATTCTTTTATAGAACAACCCTTTTTATGTTAAATGCTTTGACCTTCTAAGTTTATTTCAGGTTACCCGTTTTCACCAGGTATTCGGCGATTTGTACCGCATTAAGAGCGGCGCCTTTTTTAATCTG
>DOZP01000142.1:1288-2520 GCA_003517945.1 Porphyromonadaceae bacterium
TCTTTGTCTGCAACAAACAGCGGCATCGGGTAATCTTTCTTTTCCGGATTGTCCTGCAAAACAATTCCTTCTGCCTTGGAAAATGCCTCACGGGCTTCTTCTACGGAGATCGGACGTTCCGTTTCGATCCATGTTGCCTCACTGTGTGCGCGCATAATGGGGACACGTACGCATGTAGCGCTGACTTCGATGTCCGAATGCATAATTTTACGGGTTTCGTTATACATTTTCAATTCTTCTTTTGTATAACCGTTGTCCGTAAAAACATCAACCTGCGGAATTAAGTTGTATGCCAATTGATAAGCGAATTTTTCTACAGTCGGTTCTTCTCCGTTGATTAATTGTTCGTATTGTTTCTTCAGTTCGGCCATAGCACTTGCGCCGGCGCCGCTTGAAGCCTGATAAGTCGCAACATGAACCCGCTTGATATGCGAAATGTTTTCAATCGCTTTGAGCGCTACCACCATTTGTATAGTAGTGCAGTTCGGATTCGCAATGATTCCTTTCGGACGATTCAATGCATCTTCCGGATTGACTTCGGGCACCACCAAAGGAACATCATCATCCATGCGAAAAACGCTTGAGTTATCAATCATTACCGTCCCGTATTTTGTAATTGTTTCCGCAAAATCTTTGGAAGTTCCTCCGCCGGCTGAAACAAAAGCTACATCTATATTTTTAAAATCATCGTTGTGTTTCAGCTCTTTAACTATGTACTGTTTACCGCGAAAAGTATATTCGCGTCCTGCACTACGAGACGAACCGAAAAGCACCAGATCGTCCGTTGGGAAATTTCTCTCGTCAATCACGCGTAGAAACTCTTGTCCTACTGCGCCGCTTACTCCAACAATTGCTACTCTCATTTTTTTGTTTTAAATTTTGAAAATTAAAATAAAATTCATACATTTGTAACAGGTGATATTGCAACTTTACAAATACAGGCGCAAATATAGTAATAATCTTGTAAAAACTGAATATTATGAAACAAGGATTGTTGTTTCTTCAATTTCTCTTCATATCGGTATGTCTGTCAGCGCAAAATACGGATAACTCTCAGCCCGGTGATATTGTCATCAATGAAGTGATGGCTGACCCTGTAAGCCTTACGGCATTGCCTGAAACGGAATATGTAGAGATATATAATGTATCCGGAAGTGATCTCTCCCTCCTCGGTTGGGTTTTTCTGTATGATGGGAGAGAAGCCGTTCTGCCTGATACTGTATTACCTGCGG
>DOZP01000097.1:0-689 GCA_003517945.1 Porphyromonadaceae bacterium
CCGATGGGGATCACGCTGAATCAAATTATCGAAGAGATAGGCGGAGGCGTGGAAGGCGGAGAAAAACTGAAAGCGGTTCAGATCGGCGGACCTTCGGGAGGATGTATTCCGGCCCATTTATGTGATGTACAGGTTGATTTCGATGCATTCAACCAGATGGGGGCCATGATGGGCTCCGGCGGATTGGTCGTACTGAGTGAAAACGATTGCATGGTGGATGTAGCCCGTTATTTTCTGAGTTTCACCTGCGAACAGTCGTGCGGAAAATGCACGTTTTGCCGGGTAGGCATACGCCGTATGCTCGACATATTTGACAAAATATGCAGCGGAAAAGCCGTACCTGCAGATATTGATAAATTGGAAGAACTGGCGTTGAATATCAAAAAGGCATCTCTTTGCGGGTTGGGTAAAACCGCTCCCAATCCGGTATTGACGACACTGAAATATTTCCGCGAAGAATATGAAGAACATGTAAACGGAATCTGCAAGACGGGAACATGCAAAGAGATGGTCAGATATGTGGTGACCGACGACTGCGTCGGCTGCACCAAATGCGCCAAAGCCTGTCCGGTAGATGCCATACCCTACACTCCCTACGCCATACATACGATCCATGTAGAAACATGTGTGCAATGCGGATTATGTATTGACGAATGCAGTTTCGACGCAATCAAAAAAGTATCCGGATA
>DOZP01000097.1:780-1939 GCA_003517945.1 Porphyromonadaceae bacterium
TGCACGCTGACGGCACAGAAAGAAACCGAACCGATCACGTTTGATGCGGGATCTTTTACGATCACTACGCTGAACGAGCACGAAGTGCAGCGACCAAGTAAACCCAATAACCTGATCGGCGCTACGGAAGAAATATTGAATCAATATATACCGGGAGGTACGTACAACAGTGCGACAAACGCTTTTTTGCTGGAATCCTCCGGTAAAAATATACTGGTAGATGCGGGAGTGGGAAACCGGTTAACCGACAACCTGGCAAAATGCGGAAAGAATCCCGGAGATATACACATCATCCTGCTTACGCATCTGCATGGCGACCACATCGGCGGCCTGCTGAAAGACGGAAAAAAAGTTTTTCCCAATGCGACTCTTTATATGTCACATGCCGAACATGATTACTGGACAAATAATGAAATTATGCAAAGTCTGCCGGAAAACAAACGGAGAGGTTTTACACATGCACAAGAAGTAGTGAAAATCTACCGGGATAAACTGCAATTATTTGTTCCGGACGAAGCGGATAAGATGAAACAAGAACTGTTGCCGGGCATACGAAGCATCGCCGCCTACGGCCATACGCCGGGACATACGGCCTATCTACTGGATTCGGACGGTTATCAATTGTTGATCTGGGGAGACCTGACGCATGTAACGCCGGTCCAGATTCCCCGTCCGGAAATTGCCGTAACATACGATACAAATCCGGAACAGGCAATCAAGACGCGCCAACAATTGCTGAAGTATGTTTCGAAAAACCGGATCCGCATCGCAGGAATGCATGTCGAATATCCGGGGCTGGGAAATGTAAAGGGCGATCCGTCCGAAGGATATGATTTTAAGCTGCTTTGCGACTGCGAAGGATCGTTGCCGGATACCAGATGAATACGGAATTTAAAATAATACGAACTTGGAATATAAAACATGAACATTGTAATAAACAATAAAACGACAGAGGTACTTCCGGGTGAAACCTTGCTTGAGGTTGCCCGCCGGGCAGGACATACTATTCCGTCATTGTGTTACGCCAAAGAGGCCAAACACAAATCATCCTGCATGGTTTGTGTCGTAAAAGATTGCGTCAGAGGGCAAATGATTCCTTCGTGTACGACGATACCGACCGAGGGGATGAAGATTGAAACCGATACCGACGAGGTAAAAC
>DOZP01000097.1:2070-11004 GCA_003517945.1 Porphyromonadaceae bacterium
CTGTGACACCTGTAAAGCGCCCTGTGAAAAAGCCTGCCGGCGGGGTACGATTGACAAAGCCGTTTCCATTCGTGCGATTATCAGGGAAATTGCGGATCATTACAAACCTTCGCCGGTAACTGATGGCAGCATGCAAAGTCCGGATGCCGGCGAAACATCCGGAAACATAACACCGCCGGTCCATAAGAAAGACAAGACACTCTTTCAATCCCGGCTCGGACGGTTTTCGGAGGAAGAACGGAAACGGTTGAAAGAAACGGTTTCTACGCCATCCCACTGCCTGCATTGCGCCTGTGCAGGTCAAAAAGATTGCAAGCTGCGTATGTATGCCACGGCCGAAGGAATAAAACGTCCGCGATACGACGCTTCGTCATCCCAACCGGCTATGAATAAGGTACATATCATGAATAATATGTGGTTTGAACAAGCCAAATGCATCCGTTGCGGTCTATGTGTGTACAACAGTGACAATGGATTTACATTCAAAGACCGCGGTTTTGGCATGCAGGTGGTGATACCCGATGAAAATCGGACGAACGTAACCGAAAACCTGGCGGAATTATGTCCCACAGGAGCGATCTATGTAGATTCAAAATAAATTTTACACGTATGAAACAAGCCGTACTATTTTTTACCCTGATATACCTGCTCATATCCTGCAAAGGAGAGCCAGATAAGTCATGCAGTTCCGGAAATATGGACTGGCATATATTCCGTGGGGATGCGGCGCTAAGCGGATATACGGATACCCGTCTGCCTAAAAAACCGGTCCTGCTATGGGCATACAAAGGTGAAACACGAACCGTTTCGTCACCTGTAACCGACAACGGAACCACCTACTGGTGTGATAAGAGAGGATACGTACGGGGAGTGGATATCACCGGCAAACTCGTGTTTGAATATGATATGCAAACGGCCGTAGAAGCCACTCCCATGATCTATGATTCGATTTTATTTATCGGTCGCATCGACGGTTTTCTGACGGCTATTTCGCTGGCCGGAAAAGATACGATATGGACTTTCGAAACGATGGGACAGATCTCCGCATCGCCTAACATTGCGAATTTCGGAGGGCGGGAAGCCGTTGTATTCGGAAGCTACGATAATTTCCTGTATTGTGTAGACTATAAAGATGGAAAAGAGATTAATCGCTTTGAATCAGGTTATTATATAAATGGATCAGTGGCTCTCCGCAAGAAATCCGTTCTATTCGGAGGATGCGATTCGTGGTTACGCATTATCAATTGTAAAACAGGAGAGCAAACAGACTCCCTGTTACTGGATGCCTATGTACCCGCATCCCCGGCCGTAATGGGTGATTATTGTTATGTGGGCGACTATTCGGGTAATATTTACGAAATATTGTTGGAGAGAGGGAAAATCATCCGTCATAAAAAAATAATGAAGTCCGAAAATGAAAGCGGTTCTTTTGTTTCGGTTCCGGCCATTACCCCCGAAACGGTATATCTCTTGTCCGACGACCGGAATCTGTATGCCATCGACCGCAAAGACGGTTCGGTCAACTGGAAATACATGCTGAAAGGGAATGTCGGCGAAAGTTCGCCGGTTGTGTGCCTCGACAAGGTAATTGTCTGCACAAAAACGGGAATTGTCTCCATCCTGAATGCCGGCAACGGCAAACCGGAATGGGAGTATGATACCGGAGAACAGATTGTCGGTTCACCGGCCGTTATCAAAGGCTATTTTCTGATATTAACGGCAAAAGGCACGTTGCTGTGTTTCGGAAATAAATAAAAAAGGCAACTTAAACATCAAATCAGGATGATTCGATTATCAAACATACAAAAAAGTTATCAGGACGGCGAAAACCGCCTGAACAAGGTGCTCCGGGGAGTAAACATGGAGATTGAAAAAGGGGAATTTGTCGCCGTGAAAGGGCCCTCAGGTTCAGGAAAAACGACATTACTTTCCATCATCGGCACGCTTCTCCGGGCGGATGAAGGAAGCTACCTGCTGAACGGAACAGAAATGACGTTGCCCGGTACGGATTATGCTTTGATACGCAACCAACAGATCGGATTTGTATTTCAGGATCACCGGTTACTACCTCAGTATACCGCCCTCGAAAACATACTGCTGCCGACACTTGCCTTTTCTTCCGAATCGGGAAAAGAACAGACGGATTACGCACACCAACTACTTGAACTGACGCATATTACAGGAGTGGCAAACCAATATCCACACTCCTTATCGGGAGGAGAAGCAAGCCGGGTTGCTATATGCCGGGCATTAATCATGAAGCCGTTCGTAGTACTGGCCGACGAACCTACCGGACAGTTGGACGCTGAAAATGCATTGAACATCGCTTCGCTGCTGACGGAGATCAATAAAAACCTGAACACTACGATTGTGATGGTTACACATTCGGATAAAATATCAGCGGCGGCACACCGGATCGTAACACTTAAAGAAGGAAGAATACATTGAAACGAAAGCACCTTGTATATAAAAACATTTCTTTTTTCATCCGCTATTATAAACAGGTAGCGGTTGCGGCGCTTATTACCATCGCTGTAATTGTCGGAAGTATGTCCGTGGGAGACTCCGTACGTACAACACTGGTGAAACGTGTTACGGAACGTCTCGGATCTACCGAAACGATTGTTTTCTCACGCAATTCGTTCATGTCGGAAAAAATACTTGAGAATCAAATTTTTAAAGATGAATCAAGAGGTATTCTGCTGTCAAACGGCTTTATTTCTCATAACGGAAAACTTATACCGGTCAATGTCTGGGGGGTAGATGACCCATCTGTTCCGCGGGGAACGGCAAAACTGAACCGGGCTTTAGTAAAAGAAATCACCGGCAACAACAAACCGCCGGCAGATAACGATCCGGATGCAATCGTGCTCCGGCTGCCTGCGACAGGCCTGGTTCCGTCCGGCTCGCTGTTTGTTACGGAGAATTATACCACAAGCATACGCCTCTCTTTTAAGGGAATAACCGGTGTGGAAGAAGGCGGAAACATCAACCTGAAAAACGAACAGGTTATCCCGTTAAATATATTTGTACACAGAAACGAACTGGCTGACGCGCTGGATGTAAAAGGCAAAATAAACCTGATCCTGACGAACAGGAAACTGACGGAAACAGCATTGAATAATGCCTGGGATTATGCGGTAAGCGGATTATCCGTAGACCGTCATGAACATGTTACGGAAATAACTTCCGACCGTGTTTTCCTGCAGGAAGAAGTCGTTCATTCCATACAAAACAACCACAACGGAATCAATCGTCTTTTTTCATATTTAGCCAATTCGATCGGATCGGACGAGGCCTCCATCCCCTACTCTTTTATCACGGCTGCCGACAGGTACAAGGATGAACCCTTATCAGCAGATGAAGTGATATTGTCGGACTATGCGGCAAAACGCCTGCAAACCCAGACGGGAGACACGATCCGGATTACTTATTTCACTTCCCGGAACCTGAAAATCCTACAAACCGATACGGTAAAACTGGCGGTAAAAAAAATCGTACCGTTAGCCGAATTACGGGAAGACAAAACATTAAGTGCGGATTTCCCGGGGTTATCGGATGTGGAAAGATGCACGGACTGGGACAGCGATCTTCCGATCAATATGGACCTGATAACCGACGAGGATGAGAAATACTGGGAATTATACCGCAGTACGCCCAAGGCAATCATCGCATACGAGGCGGTTGCGGAAAAATGGGGGAATACATACGGGATTGCGACTGCCGTTCGCGTGGCGGAAAGCGATCCCGACTTATCGGAACTTCGTGCGGAAATGTTCGGCATACAACTGATCTCGCCCCGTGCGGCAAGCCTGTATGCCGCGCGGAACGGTGTGGATTTTTCAAGCCTGTTCCTCGCACTCGGATTTTTCATCATTATATCGGCCATATTGCTGATGCTGATACCGTTATCGGAAATGTTCTACAGGCGGCAGGATGAAATAAACCTGCTTCAATCGCTCGGATACACCCGTAAACGTATCGCCGGAATACTTTGGAGGGAATCGGCGCCGGTCGTGCTCATCTCATCCCTGGTTGGAGCTGCCGCAGGATTGCTTTATACTACGATTGTCATGTGGCTACTGGGAAATGTCTGGAAAGGAGCGACACATACGGACGGATTTGCCGTTTATCCCGATACAACAACAATCCTTGCGGGATTTGCCGTGGGCGCCGGACTTTCACTCTGGCTTCTGCGAATAACGATCGTGCGTAACCTGAAGAAAAAGTCGGATGATTACAGGCCGCGGACAGGATCGTTGAAAATGAAAAAAATAGCGGCTCTCTCGTTTTCCGCCTTGGCGGTTGCGATGATTGTGGTCAACTTATTTTTCCTGCATTCCGTCATTCTTTTTGTAATCGTGGGAATTATAATGATAGGAACGGCCGCCGTATGGGGAGATTATCTCATCTGCCGGAAAGGCGCGGCATCGTCCGAAAACGGCTTGCGGTCTGACAAAATGATCTGGAATACATTGCTTGCGGGCAAGAAACAGGCCGTCTTATCGTTTTTTACGCTTACGAGCGGCGTATTCATTGTTTTTTCCGTCGGATTGAACCGGCAAAGTTTTTCAGACAGTTACCGGCTTCGTTCCGGAACGGGCGGTTATGCATTATGGTATGAGAGTAGCATACCTATTTATCACAATATGAATACACAAGCCGGGCGTGAAAAACTATCACTCACGGATTTACCGCCCGATACGGAGGTTATGCAATGCCTGCGTTACCGTGCGGACGACGCAAGTTGCCTGAATCTCAATAAAGTAACGACACCCACGGTATTAGGCGTTGAGGTAGAAAAGTTACAGGCATCCGATTTCCGGATCACGCAGAGCCTCCATTCGTCAACACGTGAAGAAGTTTTCAAACGCATGCAATCAGGCGCATACGACTACCCGGAAAACATACCCGTTTATCCGGCCCTTGTCGACGAAACCGTTTTAGTATGGGGGCTGATGATGAATGTCGGCGATACGCTCTATTATGCGAATGACCAGGGAGAACGCGTGGCGATACAATTGATCGGCACATTGTCAAACTCCGTTTTTCAGGGAAATATATTGATGGATCGAAACCTGTTTTCCGAAATATGGAAAGAAACGGCAGGAAGCGAAGTCTTTCTGTTAAAGACGAAAGAAGCCGAAAAAGAAAATGTAAAAACACTCCTTTCGCAGGCGCTCAGCGAATACGGGGTCATTGTATCCGCCACCAACGAACGGCTCCGCCAATTCAATACCGTGACGGATACCTACCTGACCATCTTCATGACACTCGGCGGATTAGGCTTGCTGCTTGGTATCATGAGTTTTATCATCGTTATCCGCAAAAACCTGATAATGCGCCGTAAAGAGATAATATTGTACCGGACATTGGGCTTCACGGATAAAAAGATAGGCCGGACACTTTATCGGGAAAATATCCTTGTACCGCTGTATGCCATAGCTACCGGAGTCATCAGTTCGCTGGTCGGTATCAGTATCGGTTTTTCGAATATCAGTCTGTGGATATGGTTAATGGCCATCGTATTCACCGTATTTTTTGTGCTATGCGTAATTGTTTTTGTCAAAAAGTCGGTGAATAGGGAAATCGGACGAGCCGCGACTTCAAACAAACAACAACATTCAATTCCTGCATTATGAAATGTGAAACTCTAAACCTTTGAAAATTGAAAATACTTTTTATCATACCCGGTTCGGGCGATTCGTTTTATTGCGGCAATTGTTTTCGTGATAACCTGCAGGCTTCCGCTCTGCGAAAAGCGGGACACGATGTGATCATCATGCCGCTCTACCTTCCGTTGCGGCACGAGTCGTTTCAGGCGGATACCCCTTTGTTTTTTCCGGCTACCACCTATTATACCGAACAAAAATTCTTCAAAAACAGGAGAATGCCGGGATGGCTCAAAAGCATTACCGGTTCCGGCACAATGCTGAATCTGGCCTCCTCTTTATCCGGAACCACTTCCGCCGAAGGGATGGAAGACATCACATTGTCGATGATAACGGGCAACGACGCGGTTTTCGGCAGGCAGGTTCATGAATTGATCGCATGGATTAAAGACCGGGAAATGCCGGACGTGATACACCTGTCCAGTTCCCTGCTGATCGGAATCGCCAAAGCGATCCGTGAACAGGTTGACATCCCGGTCGTCTGCTCGTTACAGGACGAAGAAGTATGGATAGACAGCCTGAATAAAAAAGACGCCGATACCGCGTGGAAAGGAATAACGGAAAACATCCGCCACATTGACCGTTTTATCACCACAAGTAAGTTTTATAAAAAGATCGCTGCGGAAAAGATACCCCTGATAAACGGAATAGATGTGATCTATCCGGGTGTTGACCCTCATAAATATGCGTCTCCGGATTATCCCCAAAAACCTGTTATCGGCTTTTTCTACCGGATGAACCGGGCAAACGGGCTGGATATTCTGGCGGAAGCATTTGTCCGTTTAAAGAAGAAAAACACAATACCCGGACTCAGACTGAAAATCGGCGGCGGATATACCGGCAAAGATAAACGGTTCCTGAATAAAATAAAAAAGCTGCTCGAACCTTACAAAGATGAGGTAGAAGTAAGTGACGATTACAGTCTTGATGCACACACACATTTTTACAAAGATATATCGGTTATATCCGTACCCATCACATTCGACGAAGGAGTCGGGCTTTACCTGTGCGAAGCATTTGCCGCCGGACGTCCGGCTGTCGAACCCTCCGCCGGCTCTTTTCCGGAGATCGTCGGCGAAGGAGGCGTCCTTTACGCTCCCAATACAAGTGAAGCGTTAGCCGAAGCGCTGGAAAAGATACTGACAAACAAAGACCTTTATACAAAAAGTAAAGAAAAAGCAATCGAACTGTCGGCCACACGATACAATGAAAAAGTATTAGCCGAAAAACTTATTCAAACATACGAGCCGCTTATACGCAAAACATCCGGAATGCAAGAGCCAACATCAAACCCGAAGTAGGTAAAAATAAAGGTTTTAAGATGTAACAGAGATGAATCCCTATTTTTTTTGCTAAATTTGCCTGCAAAAGAAGAATACTTGTAAATTTACAGTCTTAATAATTTAATAAAATGAGTAAAATAAGGATTAAAAATTTTGGACCTATCAAAGATGGTTATCAAGGAAATGACGGATGGCTTGATATAAATAAAGTTACAGTCTTTGTTGGCAATCAAGGGTCTGGAAAAAGTACGATAGCCAAGCTTATTTCTACCTTTAGTTGGATTGAAAAGGCTTTAACCCGTGGTGTTTATGACAAAAAATGGTTTGAAAGAAAAGATATAAATCGCTTCAAAAGTCAATTTTTGCCTTATCATAGGCTTGGGTTTGCAGATACTAAGAAAGATGACACATATCTTAAACCAAACTCCATAGTTGAATATCAAGGCGATGCCTATTACATAAAATACGAAAAGGGCACGATGTTAATCACAGAAACTTCGAATGGAATTTACTCGTTACCTCAAATTATGTATGTACCAGCCGAAAGAAATTTTCTAACATATATTAAAGATGCCGGAGAGTTACGTTTGTCAGGCGCCTTACGGGATTTCAATACTGAATATGAAAAAGCAAAAAATAGCTTGAAAGACTTCTCTTTACCAATTAATAATATTGATGTTGAATATAATAAACAATATGATAATCTTTATTTGCGAGGAAAGGACTATAAAATTGAAATAACAGAGGCTGCAAGTGGCTTTCAATCGTTCGTTCCACTATATTTAGTTTCCAGTTTTTTGGCCAAATCAATAAAAGTGAGCGAAAGTAAAGAAACTATGAGTAGTAAAGAAAAACTTCGTTTTGAAAAGGGGGTACAGGATATATGGAATAATAAAAACCTAACCGACGAACAGCGCACCGTGGCTATTTCTGCATTATCCTCAAAATTCAATAAATCTTCCTTTGTGAATATAGTTGAAGAACCCGAGCAAAACCTTTTTCCTTCTTCTCAGTGGGAAATGCTACAATCTTTATTGGAATTCAATAATATGAGTATTGAAAACAGATTGATTTTAACAACCCATAGCCCTTATTTAATTAGCTATTTGACTTTGTCTGTTAAAGCGGGATTTTTAAAATCGAAAATACAAACAGATGATCTAAAATCAGAATTGGAGAGAATTGTTTCATTAAATTCGACTATAAATTCAGGTGGTTTGTCAATTTATGAATTGGATGAAGAGAATGGTACTATTCATTCTCTCGAAACTTATAACGGATTGCCTTCTGATGCAAACACATTGAATGAAAAATTGGATGAAAGCAATGAACTGTTTGCTAAATTGTTAGAAATTCAGAAACAGTTATGAGTACAAAGAAAAGAAAGAATGAGTTAAAAAAGGAAAGGCGAGAAAAGCAAAAAAGACAAAAAAGCAAATCCAAAAATATGAGTTTTTTTGATTCAGAATATCAATATATATCCACAAAAAGAACTTTTGGTCTTTGTGATGACGAACCACCTCCACACAAACCTGCATATCTTGATGAAACGAATGGAAGTAAATGGATTGCAATTGTGGCAAATGACGCCCAATTGGAAGTGAAATTTGTTGCTTTAGATCACTGCATTAAACTATTAAAATCTGATGGCAAAACAGCAGACAGATGTAGCGATGGACTTTTAACATATAATTCTACAATTATTTTTGTAGAATTAACTACAGCAACTCATAAGAACTGGAAATCGGACAAAGATGAGCAACTTCGTATTACTATTAGCCATTTTGAAAAAACAAAGGAAGCTAAACAGTATGACGTTAAAAAAGCATATATAGCGAATAGTAAGAAGATACTTAGATCAAGTTATCAATCAAGAATGGATAAGTTTCTGAGTGAAACAGGTTATGATTTAAGAATTGAGAATAGGATAGTTATATAAGACCACATCCGCAATTAGATACGTAGCCGCAATGCCCTTG
>DOZP01000097.1:11096-12174 GCA_003517945.1 Porphyromonadaceae bacterium
TTATGATTGCTCAATCCGTTAATGGATGGAGAGGGCCCGATCGTAACGGGATTTATCCGGAAACAGGATTGCTCAACACGTGGTCTGCAGACGGACCCGCCCGCTTATGGTCTGTCACCGGTATCGGCAAAGGATATTCAAGTCCCGTTGTTGCAGGCAATAAAATATTGGTGACCGGAATGGATGAAGATGAGAAAAATGAGATTCTGACGGCATATTCGCTTGACGGAACAAAAATATACCGGGTAGCTTACGGAACGGTATGGACCAAATCATATCCGGATACCCGGACAACGCCGACCGTGACCGGTGATAAAGCATACGTAATAAGCGGAACCGGCGAAGTAGTTTGTTTAAATGTTCACGACGGAAAGACTATATGGTCCGTAAACGGGGCCGAAAAATTCGGTGTGACGACCAATGTATGGGGTGTGTCCGAATCGCCGCTTGTTTTCGACGGCAAAGTGATATTTACTCCTTGCGGCTACCAGACAACAGTCGTAGCTTTGGATGCCGGAACAGGCGAAACGATATGGAAAACATCTCCGTTAAATGATTCCTGCTCACATGTTTCACCCTTACTAATCGTGCACAACGGTATCAAACAGATCATCGGTTTTTCGGAAAAACACCTGTACGGAGTGAATCCCGAAACAGGAAAGATTGTCTGGACGTTCAACGACTGGGACTTCATTCCGGAACGGGGAATGGATGGGATATGCATCAATACTCCGCTATATCATAAAGGCAGGCTTTTCGTCAGCAACGCATACGAAATGCGTTCCCACATGTTGGAATTGAATGAAGACGCTACCGCCGTAAAACTTTTATGGCGCAATGACAGCTTAAGCGTGCACACAGGCGGAATGGTACTGATGGACGGAACGATATACGGCTCCAACTGGTTCAATAACAACAACGGCGATTGGGTTGCCGTAGACTGGGAAACAGGAAAAACACGTTATAAAACATTGTGGCCGGGGCATAGCAAAGGTTCCGTAATCGCCGCCGACCAGATGCTCTACTACTATGAAGAAAGGCGCGGAACCGTCGCACTGGTAAAGCCCGATCCGGAAAA
>DOZP01000097.1:12249-12654 GCA_003517945.1 Porphyromonadaceae bacterium
AATAAAGTAAATTTTAAAATTATAAATATGAAAGCACTGGATAAAATAAAAAATAATGATTTCGATTTATCGGAAAATGAAATTATAGACTTACTGCGTATTGATGTCCGAAACAAAGATTTTTATGAACTGATAGCCGTATCCAACCACCTGTCCAGAAAGAAATTCGGCAACAGGGGATATGTATTTACGCAAATAGGTATCAATGCAAAACCCTGTTCGGTGAACTGCCTTTTTTGTTCGATGGGCGCAAACCATTATTCGCTTGATTCCCGATGGGAAAAGACATCCGACGAAATTTGCGACCAATTATCCTGGTTACAGAATAGTTATTTTGATGATTTTTTTCTGATGACAACAGCCGATTACCCGCAGGATAAGTTTATTTCCATAGGTAAAGCTGCC
>DOZP01000097.1:12806-33433 GCA_003517945.1 Porphyromonadaceae bacterium
GAACTCTATTATTGTATTGAGCCGATAGGCCCGGAGCATAGTTACGAAGAACTGACTGTGGAGATACTACGTGCGAAAGAACTTCAAATCGAAGTCATGGCGGCCATGCGCAGGATTGCCGTGAAGGGAACCCCATTATATGAATTAGGACAGATCAGCGCTCCGGAACTGACAAAAATAGTAGCCGTTACAAATATTGTTGTAAATCCTTCACGTGCCATGAATGTACATGAACCGATACAGGTAGCTTTACTGGCCGGCGTTAATCAGTTATATGCCGAAATAGGGGCCAATCCGCGCGACACAGACAGCCATACCGAACAGAGTCGCGGATTCAATCCGGCGGCAGCATGGAATATGATGAAAGAGTTCGGATATTTCCCACCGGAAGTAAGTACCTTGTTTTGAGATTCCTACACATCGGCCCCGAACCTATACGAATCTCTTTATATTCGTGTTTACCAATATTTTTTTCGCTTTTATCAGTCGCCTGTGCAAGAAAAAAAAATAACCGGTAAATTTGTATTGTTAAAAATACAGTAAAAAAGAATTATGAAAGAGTTTGCCGGAGAGCTGTTAGGAACTTTTATACTGGTTCTTTTCGGATGCGGATCCGTAGCAGTATCCATTTTATTCGGAGAATATAACAGCATCCTTCAAATCGGTGTAGCCTGGGGATTCGGTGTCATGCTGGCCATCTATCTGACGCGTCACCTGTCGTGCGCACACCTGAACCCGGCTGTCTCAATCGCGATGGTAATCAGCAAACGAATGGCCGTACGAAAACTTCCGGCCTATCTGGGAGCGCAGTTTACGGGAGCCATCATTGCCGGCCTGACCCTCTACCTGTTATTTTCTCCTTCCATTGAAGCGTATGAAAGCGCTCATCACATCATCAGGGGCGCCGCCTCATCCGTTGATACGGCCCGGATGTTCGGAGAATTTTATCCGAATCCGGGAGGAACGGCTATCGTTTCAATGCCATTGGCCATTGCGGCGGAAGCATTCGGCACCTTTCTGTTGTTACTCTTTATTTTTGCATTGACGGAAGGATGTAATGTCGGAAGGCCAAGTGATACGATGGCGCCGGTTTTTATCGGACTGACGGTAACATCTATTATTTGCCTGATCGCCCCGCTAACCCAGGCGGGATTAAATCCGGCCCGCGATGTTGGCCCGCGAATCGTAGCATGGCTTGCGGGATGGGGAAACGCAGCATTTCCGGACAACAGCGGAGGTTTTTTCTTTGTTTATATATTGGGGCCGGTCATAGGCGGCAGCGTAGCGGCATTTTTCTTCCTCTATATGCTTGAACCTCTCATGAAAAGAAAATCAGGAGGATGCGATTGTACATGATAAATTCAAAAAAGCTGAAATAAAACAAATATGAAAACAACAAAACTTATTATCGTCGGAGGTTTTCTGGGAGCCGGTAAAACCACACTACTTTGGAATGTTGCCCAAAAACTGACGATGGAGGGATTACACGTAGGGCTTATTACAAACGACCAGGCGCCGGAATTGGTTGACAGCAAACTTCTTTCACTAAACGACCTGAAAGTTGCGGAAGTCAGCGGCAGTTGTTTCTGCTGCAATTTTAACGGCTTTACCGACGCCATACAAAAAATACGCGCAGAGGCTGCTGCAGATGTGATCATTGCCGAACCCGTAGGCAGTTGCGCCGACCTTTCGGCAACCATTATGCAACCGCTGAAACAATACTGGAACAGCGAATTACAGATTGCACCGCTCTCCGTACTGGCTGATCCGATACGTCTGGAATCCATCTTGGCCGGAGAAAATGCCGGGCTACATCCCGATGCCGCTTATATTTTCCGTAAGCAATTGGAAGAAAGTGATATCATACTGATTAACAAAACAGATCTGTTAAACGATGAACAGATAGAACATCTGAAACAGCGCACAAATCAGGTATTTCCCGAAGCAACAATCATGACGGTCAGTGCGGCAAAAGGAACCGGAATCAACGAATGGCTCGAACAGGTAACCGTTCGCCAAGATGCCGGAAAACGCCTTGTCGATATGGATTATGATATATATGCGAACGGAGAAGCCGTCCTGGGATGGTTGAACGGTACAGTCACTCTTCAGGGCGAGCATACGGATTGGGATACATTCACACGAAACTTTCTTTCGGACCTTTCCGACGAATTTGATAACAACAACCTTGCGGTAGGTCATGTCAAAATAATTGCAGAAAACGGAAACAAATTTACGACCGGAAACATTACAGGTAGTTCGGATACGCTTTCCATGCGTGGCTCCGCAGGAGAAAGCAATCACATAAAAATGATCATTAACGCCCGTGTGGAAACATCTCCGGAAAAACTGGACCGGATTGTACGCCGGACACTTGATAAACTCAGCAACAAACATACAACGGAAGTACTTGCATGGCGATATCTGCAACCGGGACGCCCTCAACCCACCCACCGGTTTTCGGAAATTATCGCAGTATAATAATCATCCGGATATAAAAAACAGGCCGGTATGGTGAGCTTTGCTTCCGGTTTGCACTATCTTTGCAAAAAGAAAACAAATGAACCTGTTAGATAAATATAGTACACTCAAATTACTATTGATCAGTTTGGTCAGTGCTGTATTCATTGTATACCCCAATATCGCCTGCCTTCCCTGGGAACTCACCTTTCTGGACGGTTCGGCCCGGACTTCACATCTGACGTTTTTCATTTTCAGATACGTATTTTTTATCCTGCTTATCGGGACATTGATCAAACTGAATCTGTGGAAAATAAATACGGTTTCGCTACAAAAGCGTTTTTTATATAATTTTCTGGTTACGGCAATCACGTATGCCCTGTATGTCGGAATATCCGTATCATGCTGTACGAAAGCCGACTGTTTCGGTAGTATACTGCTTTTTCAGTTTTCCGTTGTCTGGATAATTTGTACTTTTTTCGGTCATGTTTCTTACCTGTATTGGGTGCAGCGAAAAAAAGAACAGGAAATTGAACTGTTGAAAATAGAAAACCTTCAAAGCCGGTGCAATGCGTTGGCAAACCAGATTAATCCGCATTTTTTCTTCAATTCGCTGAATGGACTCACCGCCCTTATCCGGAAAAAAGACGATGAAAAGACCCTCGTTTATGTAAACAAACTGTCGGATGTGTTCCGTTATATTCTTCAGAGTGACAAAAGAGGACTGGTAAGCCTGGAAGAAGAACTTGAATTTGTACATGCTTTCCGCTACATGATGGAAGTACGTTTTGCTAACAAACTGACATTTGATATCAACGTAAACAAAGAATACCTGAATCTGAAAATACCTGTCCTTTCCATACTTCCCCTGATTGATAACATCGTTGTCCATAATATGATCGACAGCCAGCATAAAATGGAAGTTAAGATATATGTCAACAGGCAGACGGAACTGGTCGTATCCAACCCTGTCTACCCTAAATTATCGCCTCCGGTTACGAACGGAACGGGGCTGAAAAACCTTGCCAACCGTTTTGCCCTTTTGATGAATAAACAGATTCGTATTGAGGATGACGGAGCGGTATTTACAGCATATTTACCATTAAAGTAGGGTTATTTATATGAAAGTGCTTATAGTAGAAGATGAAACGGTAGCCTATGAAAATCTGGTAGATATTCTTTCGGAGACTGATGCCTTGATAGAGGTGGTAGGAAATACGGAAAGCATAATTCAAACCGTACAATGGTTGAAAACGAATCCTGCACCCGACCTGATTTTTATGGATATCCATTTATCCGATGGCTCCGCGTTCTCCATTTTTGAAAAAATGCAGGTTGAAATACCGATTATATTCACTACGGCATACGACGAATATGCAATCGAAGCTTTTAAAGTAAACAGCATTGATTACCTGTTAAAACCTATAAAAACAGAAGAAATAAAACGAGCTCTTACTAAGTTTGGTAAATGGACGCATTCGGATATTGCCCAATATCTGGCCAGAGTAGGCCAACTGACTCTTGTCCCCAAATATAAAGACAAAATACTGATACCGTTTAAAGACAAGTTGTTACCGATAGACCTTCCCGATATTTCCTGTTTTTACACAACGGACAAGCACACCTGCATTTACATGAAAGACGGCTGTAGTTACCCATATTCCAAAACCCTGGAACAAATATCGGTATCCCTGGACCCTGCACAATTCATGCGTGCAAACAAGCAATTCATCATAGCCCGGAACAGCGTAAAAAATATAACGGTCTGGTTTGATAACCGCTTGTTAATAACGCTCGATACCGAAACGCCCGAACGTATTTATATCAGCAAAAACAAGGCCGCTGAATTTAAGTCGTGGATGATCAACGAATAATCTGTTACCTTTATGATCGGGAAGCCTTTAGGATTAGTGCAAGGTACAAGGTTTATCTATGGAGAACTTGCATTTTGCACCAATTGATAAAGAGAATCTTTACATACGTTTCGGGAATATCGTATATTTGCAAAATAAAATAGTGATTGAACAGCGAAATAAAATAGTTTTTACTCGTCTGAATAAAAAAGTAATCGCTCGACTAAATAGAATAGCAAATATTCAAACAGAGTAGATATGGAAGCTCTGGAAAAAGCAAGCGTGAATGAGGATATTACAGATTTTACACTGTTTTTGGTATCATTAGTTAAGACGAATATGAATGATGAATACGAAACATTAGACAAATGAATATAAAAGTCTATTAATTACGAACATCTACTTAGATAAACGTCATACATCTTTTCCGGCATACGGCACACTTTTTCGTCTTGTTACAATTCTCATAAAATACATAACAAACACAAAAATTTACCGTATTTTTTTACCTATAATAGTTATTTTTATGTATATTTGTTGGTGACAAATTCAGATTTTATGCTAATATACAAATATACAGTAACCTTTCTTTTGTTATATATTACATCATTAGACGGACAGCATAATAATCATACCATATGCTCTTTCCGGACGGATACAGAATGGCTGACAAATACCTTTTCCGAAAATTTTATAAGTTACATAATCGAAATAAAACAAACAGACGCCATTAACAGTCAAGCATCCTATTCAGGACATAAAGCAAACCATAAAACAAGCAAAATCAAATTAATCCTACTACTATTATTCGTCGTATTTTTAATTATCATTATTTTAATAAAGACTATTCTTCACCATCAAAAACATTCCGAATATCTGTCACGGATAAAAAACAGACTGAAACAGGCAGGTTATAACGATAATTCCGGTACTGCCCTGACAATCAATATACCGGACAACAACAAAATCATGAAGACCGGATCTCCTGATAAACCGGAAAATGATGATTTTCATATTATGGCATGTATCCATCAGGAAATGACTGCTAAACATGCTTACAGAGAAGTAGGACTGACCATGGATATGCTCGCCGGAAGACTGGGAATACACCGGAATAAACTCTCCAAAGCCGTCAATTGCGTATCCGGCCGGAATTTCAATCAGTATGTAAATTCATTTCGTATAAAAGAAGCTATACAGATCATATCCGGCACCCATCATAAAGATTTGTACATAGACGAACTTTATGAAAAAATAGGTTTCAGTAACCGTACATCCTTTTACCGTGCATTCAAACAAGCCACCGGAGTTTCTCCCAGGGATTTCCAGAAACATAACACATACGATGCATGGAAAGAAAATGAGGAAAAACTACTTTTTCACTCGTCACTGAACGATGATTTTTAAGTATTTCTATAATTCTAACAGACCAATAAACAGAACATGATTACAACTATATCCATGGCGTTTTTTATATGGCATATTATACCATTGGTTACTCTCTTTATCTGCTCTCTACTTATTTTTACAATAAAAGGAAATCAATATCCCGTAAATATTTTAGGTTATACATTTCTGGCATCGGGTATTGCGCTTGGAATACTTTTATTGATCAATTTTCCTTCCACATCCGACCGGATTGATTTATTTGAACCGGACCATGTGCTGGGAGCCATCCTGTTGATTCCGTTATTTTTCTTCTATCTCATTGAATTGATGCACCCGGGTTATCTTAACCTGAAAAAAATCGCCATCCTGTTCGCGCCGATTATTATTCTGGTAATCATAAGATTATTCTTTTTTAAATCTTCATTACCCGCCATCTTGAATTACAAAATGTTTGTTACTTCTATCGGCCATCCTGAAATGATCGTACGTATTTTGATGATATTGTTTCTGTTTGCTATGCCTTTTACGCTTTCGATCAGATCCTATCGTTTATACGTAAATTATAAGAAAGACATCTATGCAAATTTTTCGGAAGATAAAGGAAAACACCTGAAATGGGTACCTGTTGCCATCTTATTGGCGGAATGTTACAGCATTGCCCTTGTGATATCCGTTACAAGTACATCTCACTGGCCTAAGAACCTGACATCTTTTTTCCTTACATTCACTCCGCTGTTCATGACATGTATCGCATTGAGACAGCAAAACTTATTCGAATCGGACATCGAATGCAACAACTTCCAGCATACACAGGAAACTAACGAAAAAATGATCGGCTTCGACCAACTTAAAAGACAACTTATTGATTTGTTAGAAAAAAGGGATATTTACAAGGATACGGAACTTACCGCAGAAAAAGTATGTAACATGTTAGGTACTAACCGGACTTATTTGTCACAGTTGATAAAAAATGAATTTCAGACCAATTTCTACGGATTAATCAATTCATACCGGTTGGAAGCCGCCCTGTCGTATATCAAAAATAAAGAATATATACATATTCCCATAAAGAACATAGCCGATATGGCAGGCTTTAAAAGTGTCTCGACCTTTAATAAATTGTTTAAGGAAAAATATAAATTGACCCCCGTGGAATGGAGAAACAGGGAATGAAACTCATACCCCTGTATACCAACAACTTTAAGAATACAATTAGAATGTTAGAATCGTAATAATCATTTAAAATTATAGCTAAATAAAGGAAAGATTGTTATCTTTGCTGTTGTTTCTACTAATCAATATGTAAGATATTCATGAAAAAGGCATTTACTCTTTTCTTTGTAACCACGATGTGTTTGCAGATGACATTTGCTCAGCATGAGCATTTTCAATCAACTGAGTATCAATATCCGACCGATCCGCTCGTTCGTGAAAAGCTCGATCAGTGGCAGGACCGGAAGTTCGGGATGATTATCCACTGGGGGATCTATGCCGTCCCCGGGATGATCGAATCGTGGGGAATCTGTTCCGAAGATTGGATCAGACGCGACAGTACTACTACCTACGAAGCGTTCAAACGTTGGTATTGGGATCTGGCTAACGAGTTTAATCCCGTACGGTTCGATCCCGACCAATGGGCGAAAGCGGCCGGCGATGCGGGGATGAATTACCTCGTGTTCACGACCAAGCACCACGATGGTTTCTGCCTGTTCGATTCCCGCGAGACCGACTACTCCATTGCCCAAGGGCCTTTCAAGGATCATCCCAAAGCTGATGTGGCGAAATATGTTTTCGAGGCATTCCGTAACCGGGGTTTTATGATCGGGGCATACTTTTCAAAGCCTGACTGGCATTCGCAGTATTATTGGTGGGATAAATATGCTACGCCAGACCGCAATGTGAATTATGATATTAATAAGAATCCGTGGCGTTGGGAGCGGTTTAAGGAATATACGCATAATCAGATCGGCGAATTAATGCAGCGTTACGGACAGATTGATATTCTCTGGTTGGATGGCGGCTGGGTACGTCCGCTTGAAACCGTCACCGACGAAGTGCGTTCCTGGGGTGCGCGTATTCCCAAATCCGGTCAGGATATTGACATGGCGCGTATGGTAGAGATGGCGCGGAAACATCAACCCGGGTTGTTAGTCGTTGACCGTACGGTACACGGTCCGTATGAGAATTACCAGACTCCGGAGCAACGCATACCCGACCGGCAATTGGATTATCCGTGGGAGTCGTGTATGACACTTGGGCACGCGTGGGGATATGCGAAAAACGAACGGTTGAAAACATCGGCACAGGTGATTCACTCGCTTATTGAAATCGTGGCCAAAGGCGGGAGTCTGTTGTTAGGTGTAGGCCCTACGCCCGAAGGGTTGCTCACCGACGAGGCCGTACAGCGTCTGCATGAAATCGGCCAATGGACGAGCAAAAACGGGAAAGCGATTTACGGGACGCGTATTACGAAAACGTATCATGACGGTAATACCTGGTTTACACAAAGTAAGGACGGAAAGACGCTGTATGCGTTGCATTGCATCTCTCCCGAATCGCCTGTGACAAAAATAGAATGGACGGGCAACGAACCGGCAAAAGGGTCGAAGATTATTTGGTTGCATACCGGAAAACCTGTCCCATGGAAAAAAGCAGGGGACAAAACGGTGATTGAAATTCCTAAAAAGTTGCTTTCCGGTTTGCCGGCGCTGGCGTTTGAAATTCAACGGCCTGCCGTCCAATGATATTCTTTCATTCTTTATTATCTTTATT
Organism: Porphyromonadaceae bacterium; assembly: GCA_003517945.1. Lineage (GTDB taxonomy): Bacteria > Bacteroidota > Bacteroidia > Bacteroidales > Tannerellaceae > Tannerella. The sequence continues at coordinate 21,281 of DOZP01000097.1, forward strand.
CAATATTCCTACATCTATCAAATTCGTACAGTTAAGTAAAATATCATCGGGAGCTACAAAAAAATTGCGGTTTGTCGACGAAAGCAATTTATGTATACCGGCTACCGGATCTTCAATCGCTTTGCCTTCTTTCAGAAAATACAAAGACGATACGATCGACATGGTTACGGAAGCAATCTGTTCAACCGGAACCATTTCTTCTTTCGTGTTTCGCTGAACGGTTTCAAGGCTTGAAATAAACTCCCGGGTAATTTCCGTTTCATTTTCCGTACCTGCATCCTTATATGCAAGATTTACTTCATTGACCAAATGTATATTTTTTAGTAATAGGCTCAGTGGCGATTCGGCGTCGTTTTTCGCCATCTCAAACGAACCGTACCGGATGATAAGCTCGCTGAATGCCATATCATATTGCTCTCCGGCATCGGTGTAGCATTGTGCGGCAAACTGCGAACAAGTCATCGGATGTTTACCGGGATGTTTCCAATCCTGTGCCCATTTCATCAATATATTAGCCAGCATCACCATAAACCGGTAGATGTGTTTATCAATATGAGTATACCGGTTACAGACGATCAACAGGCCCAACAATCCTAAATTAACAAACGGATAGGGGTTACTCTCATTTACATATTTGTCTACAGCATGCAGAACAGGAGTAAGATCATCCGGTTTTTCATGCCTGCGTACATAGAATTCCGGTTCATCTTCCCGGAATACATCCAGTTTTTTAAAGGTTATCCCCGGCACATCCGCGTCAGCCACATACCGTTCTCCATCCTTATCGCCATAATAAATAGCGGCATGGCTCACATACCCTTTGGTTAAAGCAACGATAGCCTGTCCGATCCAGGCACCCTCCTTACCCCAGGGAGCCGGCGGGCATAAAAAAACATCTCCGGGTTTTAAATCATCGACCGTGATTTTTTTTGTCGGTAAATTTCGATTTTGCATACTCATCATAATTTTGATTTATAATTTGATAGCACTAAAATAGATAACTCAGATGATATATGCAAATCCCATGCAAACTATTTATGCAAAAAAAATTGTCAGAACTTCTGCGTAGCATATCAGGACGCAAGAATGAATATTTATCAATTATTGTTGCCTAAGTGAGCAACAATCTATATCTTTGCATGTATGAAACGAAGAATAGTAGCATATAAAAATTATTTTAAGGATTTTTATGATAGTCTGGACACTCGAACACAGGAAAAAGTATTGTATATACTCACTTTACTGAAATCTCAAGATAGATTGCCCATGAAATTTATCAAAAGCATCCAAGATGGTTTATATGAACTCCGAATAGAATACAACAGTAACATCTATCGTTTGTTTTTCATTTTCGATGAAGGTAAGGTGGTTATACTATTTAATGGATTTCAAAAGAAAACAAAAAAAACGCCTAATGAAGAAATCAAAAAGGCAATTAAACTAAAAGAAGAATATTATGGAAGTAAAAGTAAATAGTGATCTTTTTGATGTAGACGCTCTGATAGATGAGCGTTTTGGTAAAGAGGGTACACGATCTCGTCTTGAAGCCGAAGAGAAGGCTTATGCCTTTTATACAGGTCAAATAATAGAAGATGCGAGAAAGAAAGCCAAACTAACCCAGGCAGAACTTGCACGCCGCATTGGTTCTAATCGTTCTTACATATCTAGGGTAGAAAGCGGACAGACCGAACCCAAAGTTTCTACATTTTACAGGATAATGAATGCGTTGGGATGTAACATTGAATTAACAATGGTATTGTAATTTTCCATTTACAGAATAAACAGATACAGACCTATTAGGATTTTTATTTGTAAGAAAATTTATTTTCTTTATAACCCATTCAGGATTTTCTTCTCCACAAAAGTACAAACAACTTTCACTGCTGTTTCTATGGCATTACTACTGCCATTTCATAAAACTACTTGTTAGTTTCAAATGACTATTTATAAGACACTCTTTAAATTCTTCCGGATTGTGGGAAACAAGTTCCTTAAAGAGAATGTCTTCTGATTTAATCCAATTGCCTTCTCTATATATTGATGGTTGTATTGAGAACGACTCCAATGAATGTCCTCTGAAAAAATAAACAAAATCTTTATCCTGCTCCAATTTTTGGATTTGCTGAATAAAACTCAAAACCGTTTTTATCTTCATAACATTTTTAATTTAATAAATAACTTTTCATAATTACATTAGTTATATTTACAGATATATTTTTCGCAAATATAATAATATCCTACTTGTTATAAACATTTTTTTAGAATTTATTTTAACAGCATAAAAACTAAAATATAAAAATGATTACTTATGAACAAATCCGACAAGCTATTTTTCTATGAATACATCAAGTAAATTGAAATAACAGGAAAACAACATAATCAATAATACAATCCATATTTTTTTGTAAAATGGCAGAAGAAATAATTTATATTGAAACTAAACAACTTAAACAAGTAAAAATATTTCCAATCGGACAAAAATGTTACAATATGCACATTGGTACACCGGAAACATATTGATCTTCTATTTTTGTACAGGCTCAATCCCTACGGATAAATTTACACTATGATATATAAGACCCTCTACACTTTCAGACTATTGCTGAACGATTATTTAAAGCAATCATTCGGATTAACACAGGATATCGCTTTTTTATGTCCTGTCAAAGATTCGGAAAAAGCGCTTTCAAACAACAAAATCAACATCACATTGGTCAATGTGGAAAGAGAAACCGGAAGAGGGATTCAGTTTAAGTATACAAATACAGACAGTAACCATTCACGCAAAACAAGCCCTGCCTGGCAACTCAGCATATATGTATTGATTTCGGCTGTTTTTTCGGAAAAACAATACGAAGAATCTTTACAGATACTTTCGGGCATACTATCTTTCCTTCAGACAAACAACCTGCTGACCGTTCAGGACGCCGAAACACCCGTATCCATAGAACCGGTCAATTTGTCATTTCAGGAACTGTCAAACCTCTGGAGTATCTGTGGCGGAAACTACTATCCTTCCCTGTTATGCAAAATAAGGGTGCTTACAGTCGATGAACAGGAAATATCCGGTATGTCAGCCGTTATCGGAAAGCCGGAAGTTGAAACAAAAAAAAGTGAAACATGAACTATAAAGTCTGGATAACGATTACGATCACGCATGGTTTCTATCATTCGGAAAACTGCGGGGTTGTGCTGAAAGAAACGGAAAGGTCGGCTTTGCTGATAAGGAAAGCGGGGTTGTTATTCCGGCGACAGAGTCCCGTTAAATGGGTATTATTAAAAAACGAAACCGAAAAAGGAATGATCAATCACACCGACTTAATACTAAAAGAAGGAAACTTCACGCTCGATTTCAACCTGATACCGGATACAGTCGGTTTTTATTATTTTACAGACCTGAAAAAACAAAGCGTAGAAGGAGACGGATGGGTATTACAGACTTCAAAAGACGGCTATACGGACAAAATTAATTTCCGGATTGCCGTCACGCCCGGCTTATCGGACAACACAAAAGATATCCGCATCAACATACCCAACCGCAACGCGTTCTGGGAATTTATACTTATTCCTAAACACAGTCAGGTAGCGGAACCACCCGTGCTGCGGGAAAACACCGGAAAACTAAATTTCTCCGCTCCTGAAAAAATCCGGCTTCCCGGAGAAGTAGAGGCGTATCGCTGCGTAACGGAAACACAGGTTCCAATGAAAGAAATTTATGATTCCAGGATAAGCCTGTGGATAAAAAGGGAAAAAGGAGAAATGCTGTTGAGTAACCGGATTCCTCTTCCGCAGCCGGATTCGGTGTCTGTAACAAACCCCCAAGAAATGATAACAACTTATTTTTATTTTTAATTTAATATCTACATCACTATGGCAGCAATGAAAACACCCGGAGTGTACATCGTTGAGAAGAATGCATTTCCGAATTCAGTCGTAGAAGTCGCTACGGCAGTCCCGGCTTTCATCGGATATACGGAGAAAGCGCTTAACGGGAACAAGTCATTGACAAACACGCCCTGGAGGATCTCATCCATGGCTGAGTATCATTCGTATTTCGGAGGGGTTCCTACCCCGTTATTCGGAATCAATCCGGAAGAAAACGATGGATACAGCGTAATGTACGAAAGAAAACATACGCTGTATTACCACATGTTGTTTTTCTTTTCGAACGGAGGAGGCCCTTGCTATATCATTTCGGCCGGAAGTTACAATGACGAACCGGATCCCGGCAATTTAACCAAAGGAATCGAAACATTACTGAAAGAACAGGAACCGACCATGGTGGTCATACCGGAAGCTGTTAACCTGGACGAAGCGTCCTGCACAAAAGTACAGGAAGCCATGATCAAACATTGCGGTTACGATATGAAAAACAGGGTAGCTATCTTCGATGTCTTTAACGGAGATAAAACAAGAAAAGATGAAAATGCCGGGGATGTTATAACTAAATTCAGGGAAGCGATCGGAAGTAATTACCTGGACTACGGGGCGGCATACTATCCGTGGGTAAACACATCTATTCTACAGGAATCCGATATTACCCTGCTGAATATAAAAGAAGACTCATTTGAATTGTTAAAAACCTTACTGACCGGAGAACTGGACAAAATGTTCCCGCAGTCCGATATAGAGAGCGAACAAAAAAAGGCGGAAGAAAAAAAGGCATTATACATTGAAATATTTGAAAAAATAGTTGCCGGAACAGATAAAAACATACTGTTGGAAATCCACAAATCACTCCGAACCATCTGTCCGCTCTACAGGGGGATCCTGAAAGACGCCTTGCAAACAATCAATTGTTTACCGGTTTCCGCCGCCATGGCCGGAATCTATACGATGGTAGATAATACACGCGGCGTATGGAAAGCGCCGGCCAATGTAAGTATTGCGAATGTGGTGAGCCCGACGGTCAATCTGACCCATGAAGACCAGGAGGACCTCAATGTGCCATTGAACGGAAAAGCGATCAATGCCATCCGTTTATTTACAGGAGAAGGGATCAAAGTCTGGGGAGCGCGTACGTTGGATGGCAATTCACTGGATTGGCGGTATATTAATGTCCGCCGGACAATGATTATGCTGGAAGAATCCATCAAAAACGCAGCACGGGCTTACGTATTCGATCCGAACGTATCGAACACCTGGGTGAATGTAAAAAGTATGATCAGTAACTTCCTGAACGGGATCTGGAAACGCGGAGGACTTGCCGGAGCCGTGCCCGATGATGCATACAGCGTACATGTGGGACTGGGCGAAACCATGACACCCGAAGATATACTGGAAGGTATTATGCGGATTACCGTGCTGGTCGCGATCACCCGTCCCGCTGAATTTATCGAGATCACATTCCAGCAACAAATGCAGAAAAGCTGATTATTAACTTTTAATTTATAAAATCATGGCAGGAGAATCACAAGATAAAGTATGGCCGTTACCAAAGTTTTACTTTCAGGTTAAAATAGGAGATAACGAAGGTGCGTTTCAGGAAGTTTCAGGACTGGACATGGAAGCGCAGGTAATAGAATACAGGCATGGGAACAGTCCCGAATTTTCAACAATCAAAATGCCCGGTATAAAGAAATACAGCAATGTAACGCTGAAAAAAGGCGTATTCAAAGATGATAAATCATACTGGGATTGGTTCAACAAGATCAAAATGAATACGATCGAACGGTTGACCGTCACGATAAGCCTTTTGGATGAAGGAGGAGCCGCCGTACAGACCTGGACATTAAAAAACGCATGGCCCACAAAAATTACCGGTACGGACATGAAATCCGACGGCAATGAAGTGGCCGTCGAAACGCTCGAAATCGCCCACGAAGGGGTAACGATCGGCTAAGCATCTAACAAATATATCACAAAAGAAACGGGGAAATAGACTCCCGTCATAATCACATTTAACCGGATTGCGAATATGACAAATGAGGATATGAAAAAAAATCAAACATCCATACCGGGGGCTCCGCCGCCTCCGGTACCACCACCTCCCCCTCCGCCACCGCCTCCCCCTCCGCCGGTGAGCTCTACCAACACAGGCATGTATGCGCGGAAAAAAACGTCCGGTGTCAACAACGACATACCTGTGGCGTTTTACTTTGAGGTTGAAATAACAGGTTGTGGAAAAATACCTTTCAAGGAAATTTCCGGTTTGACTTCGGAAATGGAATTAGAAACCGTTCGCGAGGGGGGAAACAATGATTTTGAATATAAATTGCCGAAGCAGGTTAAACATAGCAATCTTGTGATGAAAGGCGCCTTGAACATTGTAAACGTGAATTTTGTTACCTGGATATCAAATACGTTATACAGTAGCCTTGCAAAAACGGTGAACATGAGGGATATTACAATTTCGCTTTTGGACAAAGAAGGTGCCCCTATCTATACATGGGTATGTACAAAAGCCTACCCCGTCAAGTGGGAAGCAGAAGCATTAGATGCCGAAAAAAACAGCGTCTTAATTGAATCCGTGGAATTTGCATACAAAATATTAAAAAGATTAGCATGACGGTAATCATAAAAGAAATACACGTAAAAACGACAGTAGAAAAAAGAGCGCAGGAGGCCGGATTATCGAAAGAAACGATTGCGGCCTTAAAACACAGCATCTTAAGGGAATTTTCGGATGCCGAACGAAAGAACAGGAATAAAAACAGAAAAGACAGATAGATATGGACGGCTCATTATCCAAAATGACAATTCTTTGCCTGGACGATCCGGATAATAAATTCGAACTGTTGATTAATCCCGATTCGCTCAAATTCACTCGCAAAGTAGAATATACGATAGACAAAGTAGTCGGCACATCGGCAAATGTAAACCGCTTCCATAAACATGCCCCTTCCAATCTGAGTTTCAATTTTGTGCTGGATGGTACGGGCGTCGCCTATGAAAAAACAGAAAGTGTCGAAGATACAATCGAAAAACTGGAAAAGGTTATTTACAAATATGTCGGAGACATCCATCAACCGAACACGCTGAAAGTAAGCTGGGGTAATTTCTCTTTCAATTGCAGGATGGAATCGTTAAACTACGAATATACCCTGTTTGCTCCGAACGGAGAACCGCTCAGGGTGAAAGTCTCTGTTTCTTTTGTAAATTATATCTCCCGGAAAGAAGAACAGGCAAAAGCGAATGCGCAATCTCCGGATTTATCTCATGTAATATTACTGAAAGCCGGTGAAAGTATCCCCTACTGGTGTCATATCATATACGGAGACGCTTCGTATTGCACGGATATTGCCCGCTACAACGGGTTGAGTAATTTCAGAAATGTTAAACCGGGAAACCGCTTATTATTCCCGCCAATTGTAAGAAATGACTGATACGCCTCATAAAAGTTCGGACGGTACGGTCCGCACCACCATCTATACGGATGGAAATCCGGTAAGCACAACATTATTCGGACTGATCTCGTTGCATATACACAAAGAAGTAAACCGGATCGGCAGAGCCACGCTCGTATTCGACGCGGGAAATATGCCGGAACAAGAAATACCTGAAAGTGATGACGACAGCTTTTCGCCCGGAAAAAAGATTCTGATCAACGCAGGTTATAATGAAGATGAGAGTCCGGTATTCGAAGGAATCGTTACAAGCCATTATGTAGTGATTGAGGAAAACAACGAATCGTATCTCCGGATAGAATGTTGCGATTATGCATATCCTGCCACACAAGTCAGGAAAAACAGGATTTTTGAGAAGAAAAAAGATCATGAAGCGATCGAGGCGATAATCAATGAATATTCCGATCTGACGCCATCGGTCGATACGACATCCGCTGAACATAATGAACTGGTACAGTATTACTGTACGGATTGGGATTTTATAATATCGCGCGCCGAGGCGAACGGATTGATCATAACGACGGAAGGAAAAGACATAAAGATAAAGAAACCGGACGTAAGCGCATCCGCTAAACTGAAAGTCACATACGGCTTTGATCTGATCTCTTTTAAAGGAGAACTGATAGCCGACGAACAATCCGACGGCATAAAAGCAACGGCCTGGGATATGTCTAAACAGGAAATCATATCGGTCGAAGGCGCCCAACCTTCGCTGAATGAACAAGGCACAGATGCGACCGGCGATCTGGCCAAAGCGCTCGGAAGCAACAAACAAGTATGCCAGACTGAACTATGCGCCGGTAATGACGCCCTGCAGGCATGGGCCGACGCGCAACTACAGCGGGCCGGACTTTCACGTATACAGGGATATTGCAAATTTACGGGAAACTCTACAGTCCTGCCCGGCGATATACTGGAACTGGACGGACTGGGAAAACGGTTTAACGGAAATGCATTCGTCGGCCGGATAGAACATGAAATAAAGGAAGGCAACTGGTTTACGACAGCCGGATTAGGTATACCCAATACGATTATCACGGAAAAACAAGACGTCATGGCTCCTTCCGCATCCGGACTGTTGCCGGGGATACAAGGCCTGCACATCGGGAAAGTGGTAAAAATCGACAGTGATCCGACCAACGAATATAAAATACAGGTAGCAATCCCGATCCTGAACAGTGACAGCAATACCGTTTGGGCGCGACTGGGTAATTTCTGGGCAAGCAATTCCTACGGAGCCTTTTTTATTCCCGACGCAGGCGACGAAGTTATCCTGGGTTTTTTCAACGAAGACCCCCGTCATGCCGTCATATTAGGCAGCGTATACAGCAGTAAACAAACCCCTCCTTACGAACCGGAAAAAGAAAATGACATCAGGGCGATTTATACAAAATCCGGAATGAAATTAGAATTCCGGGAAAAAGATAAAATAATAACGATTGATACGCCGGAAAAAAACCGGCTCGTAATCAGCGACAAAGATAAAAGCATTACATTAGAAGACCAGAACAAAAATAAAATTGAGATGAGCTCCGGCGGTATCCTGATTGATTCGGCAAAAGAAATTACGCTGAAGGCTAAGACCAATATCGTAATAGACGCCGGCGCCGGAATAAAACAAAGCGCCAAAGCCAATATCGAAATGAAAGGAGTTAATATTGAGGCCAATGCAAATGCCGCTCTTACCGTAAAAGGAAATGCAAAAGCGGAAATATCCGCAGCAGGCCAGACAGTTGTAAAGGGAGCAATGGTGATGATAAATTAGAAAGAAAAACTTGAAATTATGCCGTTAGCAGCAAGAATTACAGACATGCATACCTGTCCGATGCAGACACCCGCAGTTCCTTCACCCATACCACACGTGGGCGGACCCGTCATCGGCCCGGGAGTTCCTACCGTATTAATCGGAAAACTTCCGGCCGCAGTTGTCGGCGATCTGTGTGTGTGCGTAGGCCCTCCGGATTCGATCGTGAAGGGATCGGCCACCGTCATGATCGGAGGAAAGCCGGCAGCCCGTATGGGCGACACATGCGCGCATGGAGGAAGTATCGTTATAGGTTGTCCGACGGTACTGATAGGAGGTTAGAATATGGAACATGATAAGTCATTTTTAGGTACGGGATGGGCCTTTCCTCCCCATTTCACAAAAGAAAACGGAGTGGAAATGGTCAGCCGGGAAGAAGATATCAGGCAAAGCCTCTTTATCCTCCTCTCCACTACTCCCGGCGAAAGGATATTCCGCTTCGATTACGGATGTAACATACGCCGGTGGGTATTCGAAGATATGACTTTATCAAATGAAACGCTTATCATTGACTGCATATCGGATGCCGTATTGTACTACGAACCGAGAATCGATGTAGAACGTATATGGTTGGATACTGGCGACATGCAGGAAGGAATACTCCGGATCAGTATGGATTACCGGATAAGGGAAACAAACAGCCGGAGCAATATGGTTTATCCTTATTATTTTATGGAGGGAACAAATCTATGACAGACGGATTAAGCCAGGAAGACAGACAGCAACGGGCCGGTTCGGTAAAACCGTTCCGCGTCGTCGACGATGACCCGGCGTCACTACTGAAGCAGGCCGGAATAATTGCCGGATTCATACGTTTTTACAATCCGGAAGGTAAATACGACGGATATTTCGACGAAGTCCTCCGGTTAGCCGGCGAACCGGGATTTCAGGAATTACTGAAACGGTACGGAACGCCGGATCAACCTGAAACGCCGGGGAAAATCCGGGAAGATAAGCTCCGGATGCTGCCCGACGGAAATATGGAACCGTCAAAAGCCCTGTTAATAACGTTTATCCGCCAACTATGCAACAGAACCCATGAATTTAATAAAAGATGGGAAAAATACATATCATGGTACCTGAATGACGTTCTGAAAGTTACGTCCGTATCCGCATGTCCCGACAGCGCCTGGGTAACACTGACCAAAAACATCCCTAAAAACGTTCTTCTCCGAAAAGGAACCTGTTTTACGTTCGGCGAGGCGGATACCGCCCACAAGGTCATGTTTCATACAACAGATCCCATAGCGCTGACAAACGCGACTGTCGACAAAGCATATTCTTTGTATTTCGACAAAAACCCCGGTATTTATCCGGCATCCCTGTTCAATATCCCCACTGCATTGAAAATAAACGATTTGCTCTGCGAACGCAAAACGGAGGAATTACTCTTTGACGAACACGTGAACCCCAGCCATTCGCAGCCGGTAGGCTTGTGTATCTCATCTCCGGCCTTATTATTACGTGAAGGCAAACGTTTCATCACGCTGGAATTCGACGCGGAGCAAAACGGGATCAGGAACAGGCAACATCACAGGAACCTGGTCAAACTCCTGCGACAGATACAGAAAGAAGCCGCGCCCGTTTCACGCAAAGACGCCAAAGAAGTTTTACTGGTAAAAGTATTCAATGATATCTTCCGTCTGGAGATAAGCACTCCCTACGGATGGACGGTCATTGAAAAGTACGTTATCAAAGGATTTTCGGAGCCTGCACACAATCACACCCGGAAACTGGTACTGAAATTCGAACTGCAGGAAGATTTTCCGGAAACAATCCCCTGTGATACGGAAAGACACCGGTACGAATCCTATTACCCCGCCATCAAAATACTGCTTAATCACGATGCCTGGCTATATCCGTATGCCTGGTTAAAAGAATTCCTGATGGTTAAAATAAACATACGGGTCGATGTGGAAGGGATTAACAATGTATTGTTTTATAACGAACTGGGTAAAATAGATAATTCGATGCCGTTCGCCCCTTTCGGGAATAACACGGAACAGGGAGCATGGTTTGTGATCGGGAATTATGAAATGTCGATGAAAAAATTACTTTCGGCAGATATACACATCCGCTGGCAACAGCTACCCGCAAAAGACGGAGGGTTATTTACGTATTACCGGGAATACGACGAAAAGACAGACAACTGTTCGTTTAAACTAAAAACAAGGTATTTAGCCGATTACAAATGGAAAGAGACGGATAACCGGGAACCGTTCTTCCTTTTTTCGTCCGTCGTGAAAGATAAGAAAGGAAATCCCTGTCCGCAACATAAATTATCAGATGAATCCGTACTGAAAGATATACGGGTTAAGGATATGAAGCCGGTATACATGACGGAAGATGACTACGACTATAACATCCGGTCTAAATCCGGTTTCTTCAATTTTGTAATGATCGAACCGGAAATGGGGTTCGGAGAAAAAGCATACCGCCGCCTGTTCTCCGACCAGTTGATCAACAAATCCCTCCGCAAAAAAAAGAACAGTTCGATCAATCCTCCCATAACTCCCCTGGTGGAACGCATCACACTATCTTATAAAGCGACGGAAGATATTGACCTCAGGATATTCCGGAAAGAAGAACGAACCGTTGTATCGCATGTATACCCTTTCGGTATCAGGCAAATCTATCCTGCGGCTGAAAACAAACCGTTGCCATTCGTTTTTTCGCTGGATACGGATGCCAATATTCTTTTCGGGCTGAAAGAAGTTCAAGGCGATGAATTTGTAAACCTGTTCATTGACTTTTTTCCGCAGAAGAAAGAAGTGCAGTTATCACAACTTCCACGCGTCAGGTGGTACTGGGGCGATGGTTACCGGTGGAGTGTTATGCCCGACGACGCCATTCGTAAAGACACGACCCGCAACCTGCTGACCACCGGAAACATCCGGATATACGTTCCGGAAATACCATTCGAAGGCTTCCGTGACAAAAACGGAATCGTTTGGTTAAGAGCCGGTATTACGGAAAACGAGAAAAGCATTTCCGAAGTAAACA
>DOZP01000097.1:33604-38863 GCA_003517945.1 Porphyromonadaceae bacterium
ACGGCCCGGGATTACGAACGTATGACCTTACAGGCGTTTCCCCAGGCCGGCAAAGTAAAATGCCTGAAAAACACCGATACGAAAAAAAAACCGGGAGAAACGGGCGGTTTTACCGGAACGGAAAAAAGCGCCGGCGCAATTACATTGGTCATAATCCCTTCCCGGAAAGGACAGGGATGGAAATCCCGGCCATACGCCCAGCCCGAGTTATTACTTGAAATAGAAAATTATTTTTCCGCCAGAACTTCTTCGCGGGTAAAATATATTGACGCGATCAATCCTCTTTATGAAGAAATACTGGTTCGTTGTACGGTTGACTTTAACTCGACGGAACATTCCAATGCCTATTTAAGGGAAACCGTACGAAAAGTTATCAACCGTTTGATCGCACCGTGGCAACAAAACGAAGAACTTCCGGTTTTCGGCTATTCGTTCGGCATCCGGCAACTACATGATAAAATCCGGGCGCTGCCCTTTGTCAAAAGCATCGGACACCTTTCCGCCGTACATCTTTCCTGTGCGGAAGGATGCAGTATATATAAGATCAGAGAGTACGCGGGAACGGACGAGATAGACCCTTCCCAACCGCACGCTATTCTGATCCCGTCGGCCAACCATATCATAAAAACCGGCATACACGAAGAATTCGGTATAGACGAAATGAGTATAAATGAAAACTTTGTTATATGGCAAAACGAAACAGAGAAACATTGAAAAATCACTTCCGGCAAGGCGAAAAACCAACCCAACAGGCATTTGAGGACTTGATCGATTCCACACTCAATACGCTGGATGACGGATTTTCAGGTTCGCCCCATATCGGAATGGGATTAGCTCCCTTAACGGACAGAGGCGTCATTATATCGGCCTTCCGTTCGCCGGGCGACCCGTACCCGGCCTGGGAATTCATGATTGATAAAAATACGGGCGACCTTTGCGTGCGACGCGGTGAAGATGGCGTATCACAACCGGTCTTTACGATGAAATACAACAAAGAAGATGAAGACAACAATCCGGAAGTCATTATCAACGGAATGGTTCGTTGCCAGGGAATCAAACGGAATTATATAACGGGAGAAGCTCCGGCCGACGGGAAATGGCATGATATACTCGACAATCAGCAACTCGAAGAAGGATGTTTCGCTTTCGATATCATTGCCGGATGCGGCGAACGCAACAAAGGCAGGTATGCACTATTATCCGCTACGGCAATCCACTGTTTCGGCAGCCGGCGACGGATCCGGAAAGTACGGTCTAATTTCGGACTGCGCGGAAACAGGATATGCCTGCGATGGATAAAAATAAAAGACCGGTTCACCTGTCAGTTGCAAATAAAGACCGCGTTCAGGTATGGAGACGATACGATGATCCGGTACCAGATAGCGCGGCTGTGGGATAATCCGTCCATGAAGTAATTATCAATGAACGAGAAAGCATACATAAAACGACGCGATAAAGAAGATAACCTTTATGAACGTTTACAGAAGCAGTCGCTGGAAATGATTCGGCAACTGAGCGGTAACTGCTGGACCGACTACAACGAACACGATCCGGGGATTACCATACTGGACACGCTGAACTATGCGCTGCTTGAGCTGGATCATTCATTCGGAGCTCCATTCGAAGAATACCTGACGGATCCGGAAAAAAACGAATTATATCTAAAAAAGACGGGATTATTGCCTCCGGATGAAATCTTTGCGCCCGTAATCGTCACGGCAAAAGATTACGAATCGTTGTTCATGACGGTCGAAAACGTACGCAATTGTAACCTGTCGCTGAACGCTCATCACCTTTATACCATCACCATCGATGCGGAAGAACATGCCGATCAACAGGCGCTGAAAGAAAAAATTGCGGCTCTCTATCACCGGCACCGTAATCTGTGCGAAAACCTGGAAGCGATACGTTTCGGAAAAATACCCGGCGCCCCGAAAGAAGACAGGGAGGCCGACGAGAGTCCCCGGTACACGGAAATCCCGGCTAAACAATACTATCCTAAAAAAGGATATACCTATCATACCATACAAAACGAATTTCCGGAATGTTACGGTATAGGCGAAAGAGGGCTACCGTCGGGAGCGCCCGTCAGTCGTAAAGTGGAAGCGCTTCACCTGCAAGGATATCTCTTGGTCTTTGATTACCTGATGTGCGGCATAACACAACAAGCCGGAGCCATCGAAACCCTGCTCGAATTGTCGGACCGGCTTCCGGACGGTTTCCGTCCCGAAATCAATATTCCCGGTCTGAACAACCTGCTCGACAAAGAGAAATTGAATCAATCTTCCGTCTTTGACCCTAAAGAAATCATTTCCCGGAAAGAAACATTCTTTGACCACCTGGACGTGCTGTATGGTGAAGATACAAAGCGCTATTCGAAAGACCGTACACGCATGTTTCGTGCAAACCTCATACAACGTTTTCCGGAATTTAATACCCTTCGCTTCCGTTCGTTCGATATCACGGATAAAAGCATGAAAAGTCTGCCCGGCATTAAATTACTGATCAACACCCTGCTCGGAAACGACCTGTACGTCGAAATGTCCGTCATCAACAATTTCAGCCGTTACAACCTGAAGCTAATCACCGACGATAAATTCTTTGATGAACTGCAGGGCATGTTCAGTGTTGAGTTTCTGATGGACGATCAGGCCGGGATATGGAGCCATCGCGAGCTATCCGGAATACCGCTCATACCACAAAACAGTAACCTGAAAAAGTATTACAGAATGATGAACCAACTGAACCTGTTCCGTCACAACATACTGTTTGAAGGTTTTCTGAAAAGCGGCATGGATCCTGCCAATTTCCGGTGTCTCCGTTTACATGACGAAAGCGGCTATTTACTGCTCTATAAACAACCCGGCCGGAAAGAATGGATCAACCTCGGTTTCTTCTTCGACAAACAAAAGCTGACCGAAGCATGCAACTGCCTGTGGGATTTCATAAGGAAACTGAACCGGGAAAGTTTCTCATTCTACTTTGTCGAGCATATACTGCTTACCAACGATGAGAAAAAAACGCCGGAAGATTATAACAGGCTGACAATCATAATCCCCCGATGGATAGACAACCTTTACGGCAAAGAGGCGTATCTTGATATTTTTGAAGAACGGCTTCCGGCCCATCTGGACATTCAATATAGCTGGCTGGGAGTTGAAGATTTAAAATCATTCGAAGAATCCTATTTCAGATGGCGCAATGCGCTGGCAAACAATGATCCGGAACAAATAAACGAATTATCAAAACAGATAAGAGAAAAAATGAAATGAACGTGATCGGAAACATAAAATTCGATATCAGGATGCAAAACGAACAGTTCGCACGCGATCTGTACGCCCGTTGGGATTCGTTCTGCGCAAAACACATCGAACCGGTTGCCGACGAAGTGCTGTCGCGGTACGACAACCCGGCGGAAATACTGGAAATAAGCCGCCTTGAACTTGACCTCAACAACTTCGATGAAGAAGATTTTTACCTGCGCTTCCCCATCATTTTCAAAGAAAAACTGGATGAAGAATTGGCAAGACGTACCTATTACAATACTATTCCGGATTTCCGCGTCAATATGAAAAAAGACGGCATTTCCGATCCGGATACACCTGTTGTCAAAAAATCATCCGTGTCACACTATACGTTCGAAATACTTGCATATTTTCTTTTACACGGCACACTACCCCCGACGACAGAAAACAAATACAAAGACATACGCAAACTATTTCAGGAAGTATTGAAAAATAACGGAGCCGGACTGAAAAAATTTCTTTTCACTTACGGACACTATACCTCCCTGCAGGAACGACTGGTATACCAACTGGACGATCCGGCGCTGGAACAGACGATCGGCCTGCTGGAACCCGGCTCCGGAGAATTTATCACTTCCTACGTGAAACTGCTCCGCGCCAAATATAAAAAAATAGAGCAACCCGGAATCAATGAAAGTAATTACCGGAACACAGTGTGGTTCGTGATATATGCTTACATGCTCGGCAATCAGGGATCCTGGTTCAGTCGTAAACACTTTGTCATGCAAACCGTTTTACAGCTTGCAGCCAGGTATAACATACATTACGAGCGTCTGCTGGAACTGATCACAAACGAACTGGAACAGTTTGTACGCTCCCTGTCGATACCTCCGGATCTGTTCCGGATACTCGGGCAACTCCGTGACGAATGGCATGAAAAACAACTCAACCGGTCTTTCTATAACGGTATTAAACTATATAAGGCATTATTCACCGTATTACGGCAGAAAATACGGATCGGATTTTCAAAAGACAGTCACAGCGAACTGATCCGGATCCTGTCACAGCCGGACTCATGCCGCCTGTTTTTGCAACAGCTAAGTGAAAAAGAAATTATCGGGCTGACACCTGCCGTTATCCCTGCGGAAAGCGCTTTTGTCATCGTGACGGCCCGGTCGCTGGATATACAGAAAAACCACGGCGCATTCCAGGGTAAAGCCGGGAGCGGGTTCGGCCTGATCAAATGGCAGATCATATTCTCCATCTTGTTGCAAGACCGGCAAATTGCTTTCAACCGGAAATATTTCGTCAGAAACGTACTGCAACAAATCTCAGCACACTACAACATAGACTGGTGCGATTTATTGAATTACGTCCGGAACGATATGCACCTGTGGGAAAAAATCGACAAGGAACTGGCCCGGGTACTGGACGACATACACCGGGAAATCGCCGATACCGGACACACGCGGAATAAAGCAATAAAAGAAGAGCAGGAATTGATACACGCCGTCCTGTACAATCCGGAACAGGAAGATCCGTTGACGCCGGCGCAACAAAAACACCTGTTCCATAAAATCGGAGACAGCCTGTTCAGACAGAAGCTACTTGATAAAACGACGGAAACCGGACGGATACGATTGATCCGCCTCCTTTTTCCCGAAAACAAAAATTTTATTATCAATTATGCGGAAAAGTTAGAGCTATTACGAGATTTCAGCCACATAGCCGGAAAAACAACCGGCAGGTTCAGCCTGATCAAATGGAACTTCCTGCTTGCCGTACTGAGCGAAATAGAAGACAAATCCTTCAACCAACCGTATTTTATCAGTTGCACACTACGCCGTATAGCCGCCCGTTATAACACAACGTATATTGACCTTCTATCCTACTTCCGGCAGGATGATGCAAATACGCAATTACCTTATTACCTGAACAAATGGCTGGATGAGCTATACAGGCAGGAAACCGGATACCGGCAGCAGGAACCGGCCGTACAAGGCGAAAAACAGGA
>DOZP01000097.1:38892-40291 GCA_003517945.1 Porphyromonadaceae bacterium
GATAAAAGCGGAAAAGAAAAAGAACTGGCGGAGAAACTGCTGTCACAAACCGGTTTCATGCTTTACGCCCAACCCTTATTCCGCTTAATACCTGCTATACAAGACTTTTATGTCGGAGAAATGAAAAAGAAACTGCCTGACGAACAATTAGTTGAATTTCTACTCAACCTGTCGGCAGTCTATAAAACCCTGAGTCTTGCGGACATGATGACCCGTTTTATGGAATGGTTGCATAAACTGATACCTTCCGTTCAGCGCCCGGCTTTTTACAGGAAAATGGATGATCTGTCGGATAAACATCCCCTGTTAAGCGCCGTGATACACAAAAACAATACTTATTTTTTTAAAGACAAACCGATTCATAACCCTCAAAAAAGAGAAAAGATGGAAACAAATGAAAATGTACATGTACACAATGCGGGCTTAGTATTAATATCACCTTTTTTTCCCAACCTGTATGTAATGCTCGACCTTATCGAAGGGCGTGCATTCAAAAACAGGGAAGCGCAAGTAAAAGCGATTTACGCCATCCAGTATACCGTATTTGAACAAACGGACTTTCCCGAACACGAACTGGCATTGAACAAGATACTGACGGGACTGGATATAAACGAAGCCATTCCGGCCAGCACCGGACTAACCGACGAAGAAAAAAAGACAATCATGTCTATGATAGAAGGCGCAAAAAATAACTGGCCCAAAATGAAAAACTCCCGTACGGAAACCATAAAACAAACCTTCCTGCAACGTGAAGGCAAACTGGAGGAAATGGAAACCTATTATCAACTCACGGTAGAAGAAAAACCATACGATCTGTTGCTCGATAACGTTCCCTGGAATTTCAGACTAATTAAACATCCCTGGATGAAAAAAATGATCCAGGTAAAATGGAGGTAACTATGAAAACAAAAATCAAACACCCCGTCCCCGTATCCCAAACGATACAAAACAAATCCAAAGCCGCCAATCAGGCCCCGGTCGGAAAAATCCTGCAACGCTACCAGGACAAAACCATCCAGCGGCAGGACATCGACGAAGACGAACTGATACAAGGCAAATTCGATGACACCACCCAGTTGATGGAACCGGATGAAGACGAAGAAATCCCCCTCCAGGGTAAATTTGAAGATACGACCCAACGGGAAGAAGGTAATTCTTCTTCCCCGGTTCCTACCTCTCCAATCAACAAAACAGGTTTACCCGACGACCTCAAAACAGGCATCGAAAACCTCTCCGGCTACAGCATGGACGACGTACGCGTACACTACAACTCCGGTAAACCCGCCCAACTCCAAGCCTTAGCCTACACGCAAGGCACAGATATCCACGTAGCCCCCGGTCAGGAAAAACACCTCCCCCACGAAGCCTGGCACGTAGTACAACAAAAACAAGGCCGCGT
>DOZP01000139.1:0-2986 GCA_003517945.1 Porphyromonadaceae bacterium
CAGGAGACAGCGCTGTTTCAGAATGTTTCTTTGAGTAGTTTTTCAACGGCTTCTTCGTTATAACCGAGGTCGCGGGCTTTTTTGAAATCAATTGCGGCGGATTCTTTTTCATATTGCGCCAGTTTTACCCTGCCGCGTAGCATATAGAGTTCTGCAGAAGGCTCCGCAGTTGCTTTGAAGATTTTGTTTAAGTCTGCTATTGCGCGTGCGTTACGCTTTGTGAGAAAGTATAGCTCCGCGCGTTCTTCGAGTACGCGCATATTATCCGGGTATTTATCGCCCAGGTAATTGAATATGATTTCACTTTCGTCGTAATTTCCGCGCGCTTTTTCGAGTATGGCATAACCGAAACGGCCCAGGAATGTGTCTTTATACGTATCGACGATCATTTCAAAGTCAGCTTGCGCCAGCAGAAATTCGCCTGAATTTATGTAGAGCAGCCCCCGGTTGTAATGTCCCTGTTCATGCGTAGGATAATTTATGATGAGGGTGTTGTAGTCACCGATGGCCTTTTCCGTCTCGTTCATTTCCGTATATAGTTCCGCACGGTTTATCAGGATCAATTCATCTTTGGGTCGTTGGCTTAACGCTGCCGTGTATGATATAAGCGCGTCATCTAATTTTCCCTGTCTGCGTTGTATGGTGCCGAGGTTTGTCAGCAGTGCGAAGTTGAATTTGTTGGCCGGTTCAAGTCGCATGGCGGCTTTGAGGGCCTCTTCTGCCGCAGGAAAGTCATTCGCATCGGCATATTCGTAACTTTTTTTTATCATTTCTTCGTACGTCTGTGCTGATAGTCCCTGAGCGCATAATATAATTCCGGCAAGTATGACGAATAATATTCTCATATATTAAGTAGTTAAGAAGTTAATTGTACACAGTTGTTATTACGCCGCAAATCTACATAATAAATTGATTGTAAAATCAATCTTAGAAGAAATATAGGTTAAAAGAATAAAATTTTCATTCAAAAATTTGCGTTTTTACCGGAACTGATTGTGAAGAATTGAATAAACGGAGCCATAACTGTGACTCACGCATCTGTCCTGAAAAAATATGATGGCTTTGTATCGGATTATTAAATAATTTGTTATCTTTGCACCCTCAATTTACAAAGCAAAGTTTTATTTAATTATTCAAAGAGAATGGCAACAAAAATTAGATTGCAAAGATTCGGTCGTAAAAACTACGCGTTTTATCAGATCGTAATCGCAGACAGCAGGGCTCCACGGGATGGAAAGTTTATTGAAAGGATAGGTTCTTATAATCCGAACACTAATCCTGCTACAATAGATTTGAAATTCGATAGGGCTTTGTATTGGTTACAGGTAGGTGCGCAACCTACGGACACAACGCGTATGATTTTGTCGCGCGAAGGCGTATGCCTTAAGAAACACTTATTGGAAGGTGTAAAGAAAGGCGCTTTTGATGAAGCTGTCGCAAATGCAAAGTTTGAAGCATGGAAACAAGAGAAATACACTTCTTTGCAGAAAGTGAAAGAAAATGAACGAGAGCAGAAAAAAGTAACGGCAAAAGCGCTTTTAGAAGCGGAAAAAGAAGTAAACAAGGCGAAAGCGGAAGCATTGGCGAAGAAAAAAGCTGATTTGGTTGCTGAGGCTGCCGCTAAAGCAAAAGAAGAAGCGGATGCTGCTGCCGGAGAGGCTGCTCCAGCCGAAGAAGCTGCTCTTCCGGCAGAGGAAGCTCCTAAAGCCGAA
Source organism: Porphyromonadaceae bacterium (assembly GCA_003517945.1). Taxonomy (GTDB): domain Bacteria; phylum Bacteroidota; class Bacteroidia; order Bacteroidales; family Tannerellaceae; genus Tannerella. Next base: position 1,713 of record DOZP01000139.1, read on the forward strand.
GAAACTTCTGCAGAATAAAGAAAGCCGGATAGAACTAAAAATTGAATAATCCCTGTAACGCAAAGGTTGTGCGTTATGGGGATTATTCGTTTGTTTTATATCCGGGTCAATTATTTGAGGGGCGACTTCTGCGGTAACACCCTCAATAGCCGGTTCGTGGGTGTGATCTCCGGGGACGATATTATCGGCAAGGTTGTGGATATGAAAATTAAAAACTGAAGTAATGCCGGTAAACGTTATCCGTTTTTGTTCTTCGAAAGTAAAAATAATATTTTTTTAGAAAGAGAACAATGACCGTGATTTTTTATTTTATATCTTTGTAAAATGTTTGTAAGTCCACACTTATTTACTATAACTTAATATATACACATGAAAAAAAAATCTTTAAATCGGAGAGGGTTTATTAAGAGTTCCGTTTGCGGAGCTATCGGGACAGTATCTGTTCCTGCGTTTATCACCGGATGTACATCAGTTGGTAAAAAAGAAGAAAATACACACTTGAAAGATGTTGAAGTGCCGGTTTTATTGGATAAGGCTCCTGACGGAAAACCACTGAAAGCCGGTCTTGTCGGATGTGGCGGACGGGGCACCGGAGCTGCCGTTGATTTTCTTTCGGCCGGAAATGGTCTGTCGATTGTTGCTTTGGGCGATGTGTTTGAAGAAAAACTGACTGCCTGTCGCCAGGAATTGAAGAATAAGGGCGTGGATATATCGGATGATAAATGTTTTCTGGGGTTTGATGCCTATCAAAAGGTGATTGATTCGGACATTGATGTGGTTTTACTTTGTACCCCTCCTGTTTTCCGGCCGATCCATTTCGACTATGCAATAGAAAAGGGTAAACATTGTTTTATTGAGAAACCTTGTGGCGTAGATCCTGTCGGGGCGCGCAAGATTCTGGCGACAGCCAAACGTGCCGAAGCAAAAGGGTTATCCGTTATCAGCGGGACGATCCGCCGTTCTCAGAAAGATTGTGTGGAAACATACCGCCGTGTAGCCGGAGGCGCTATCGGTCAGATTGTTTCTGCTCATGTGATACGTCATGGCGGTGCGTTGTGGCATATCAAACGCAGACCGGAATGGACGGATATGGAATATATGCTTCGTAACTGGGTGAATTTCTGCTGGACATCGGGCGATCTTGTTGTAGAACAGTTTGTGCATGAAATAGATATGATGACGTGGTTCATGGGAGATATACATCCGGTAAAAGCCGAGGCTACGGGAGGACGCCAACGTCGTGTTACCGGCGATATGTATGATTTTTTCAGCAT
>DOZP01000139.1:2995-4241 GCA_003517945.1 Porphyromonadaceae bacterium
CCGGTTGTGACAATGATCATAGCATATTGGTTTACGGGACAAAGGGGTATACCAATTGTTTTGATACGATTTTTAATCTGGACGGATCCGTAGCATGGAAATATCCTTATCCGGAAAAAGGGGATGCGGATCAGTCCATGGCGGTTCTTAATCCGTTTGTAGCAGAGCATGTGCGCCTCGTTGCCGCGATACGTACGAATAAACCGGTCAATGATGCGGATAAACATGTACAATCCACATTGATCGCTATGATGGGGCGTATGTCGGCCTATACGGGCAAATTTGTAACTTGGGAAGAGATGATGGCTTCAACTATGAAACTGGGGCCTGAGACGTATGCATTCGGCCCGGTTCCGGGTATTCCGGAAGAAATACCTTTGGCAGGAACCGCCGTAGAATAATGCGGTGTGCTTCCGGGAATAATTTAATAATTGTCTTTATTGAACTTCCGGCCGGAATACCTGAAAGAAATGAGGTTGGAAATTCAGTCTAAAAAGGTAGAAATGGAACGAAGAAATTTTATTAAGAAAACATTATTGGCAACGGGAGCCTTATCGGTTGCATCAACCGGAAGTTTTGTTTCGGCGATGGGCTCCTCCGGAAGTTCGGCTACGGATAATACGGATGTTCTTTCTCCGGACGGTCAGATGATATCGGAAAACACTACTCCGTTGCTTAAGTCGATTATGTGGGGGACTGTAGGTCTGCAAGGTTCCGTGCTGGATAAATGTAGGGCTATCAAAGCGGCCGGGTTTGACGGTATTGAACCGAATAGTCACATGGACAGGAATGAGGTGTCCGATGCGATGAAAGCAACCGGTTTGAAGGCTTCAAGCGTTTGTAATTCNNGGATGTGGATGTACGGCGCAAAGGAGTAGACGCGATGATGGTTGCTATGGAGGATGCCATGGCATATGGTACGGATGCTGTTTTGCTTGTTCCGGGAAGGGTAGATGAGCATACTTCTTATGAGGATTGCTGGAAACGCTCGACCGAATGTATTAAGGAGCTGGTGCCTGTAGCTGAAAAAATGCGGGTGAAAATTTGCATAGAAAACGTGTGGAATAATTTTTTACTGAGTCCGGTAGAGATGCGTGTATATCTGGAACAGTTTGACAGTTCTTTTGTCCGCATGTATTTTGACTGTGGCAATATCCTTGTATACGGATGGCCCGAACATTGGATTTCGACATTGGGAAGTCTGATCGGACGAATTCATATTAAAGAATTCAGCAGGCAGAAAGCC
>DOZP01000139.1:4274-5756 GCA_003517945.1 Porphyromonadaceae bacterium
CGATCAGGCATCATTATACCGGCGGTTGGCTTACGACCGAACAAGGCAGTTCCAAAACCGCGGAAGAACTGAAAGATCTAAGTAAACGTTTAGATGACATCCTTGCATTGTATTGATTTATATACGTATGCTTATGAAAAACACGAGAATTAAAAAATGGGTTCTTTTTTTATCGGGGTGGTTCGTTGTAGCCTCTGTTTGCGCTCAGGGAAAATATACCTCCGACTGGGCTTCGGTAGACAGCCGTCCGATACCACAGTGGTTTACGGATGCGAAATTCGGCATTTTTATCCATTGGGGGGTATACAGTGTTCCTGCCTGGGGGCCGTTGTATAAAGACGGGGCAAAAGGTATTTATGAGTGTTATTCGGAACATTACTGGAATCGTCTGGCAACGAATAATCCGTTGTTTATCAAACATCATCATGAAATGTATGGCGAATCGTTTAAATACCAGGATTTCGCTTATGATTTTAAATGTGAAATGTTCAATCCGGATGAGTGGGCGAAATTATTTCAGGATGCCGGCGCCAAGTATGTTGTATTGACCTCCAAGCATCACGACGGTTATGCTTTATGGCCGAGCGAATATTCGTGGAACTGGAATGCCGTTGATGTCGGGCCGCATCGTGATATTCTGGGCGACCTCACTGCGGCAGTGAAAAAGACGGGCTTGCATATGGGATATTATTATTCGCTGCTGGAGTGGTTTAATCCGTTATATCAGAAAGATGTGGATACGTATGTAGAGCAGCATATGATTCCGCAGATGAAAGAACTCGTTACCAACTATGAGCCGGATATTGTCTGGCCGGACGGCGAATGGGATTATCCTTCGGACAGGCTTCGGAGTACTGATTTTCTTGCCTGGTTGTATAATGAATCGCCCGTGAAGGAAACAGTTGTTGTAAACGATCGTTGGGGGAAAGAAACGCGAAGTAAGCACGGCGGCTTTTATACGACCGAATATGATCTGGTTCACAGTGACAATGTGAAAGAAACGAGAATTTATCACCCTTGGGAAGAGTGCCGGGGTATCGGACATTCGTTCGGGTATAACCGGAATGAAAATCTGGAAGATTACAGTTCGTCCGAAGAATTGGTGCATTTGCTTATCGAAAAAGTCTCAATGGGCGGGAATTTGTTGCTGAATGTAGGCCCGACAGCCGACGGCCGTATTCCTGTGATTATGCAACAACGCCTTTCGGATATGGGGAAATGGTTGGGCGTGAACGGGGACGCGATCTATTCAACGAAACCATGGGATGTCGCTTCGAAAAGTGTCGATCAATCTGCCTATTATACCACAAAAGGGAAGGATTTGTATGTGATTTTTACGAAATATCCGGCCAAAGCCGTCACGATAAAAGGGGTTGCCCGAAAACCTGCTTCGGCAAAAGTATTAGGTTCTTCTGCCAAAGTATCGTATTCGCATAGCGGGAAAAATCTGACGATTCAGCCGCCGGCGTTAACGATTGGAGA
>DOZP01000110.1 GCA_003517945.1 Porphyromonadaceae bacterium
TGGAAAGTCTTCCGGATATTCCTTTTGAGGTGATCTTTGTAACCGCCTACGACAGCTATGCCATCCAGGCAATCCGTTTCAGTGCGCTCGACTATTTGCTGAAGCCTATTGACCCGGAAGAACTGATACACGCCGTTGACAAAGCCATCCGGGTCGTTATGCAAAAACAGGAAAATAAACGGATGCAAAACCTTTTGCAAAACACACAGGTATTGGATAAACAAAAGAAAATAGCGTTATCAGTCGCCGACAAAATTGAATTTGTAGAGATTGGCTCCATCATCCGTTGCGAATCCGAAAGCAACTATACCACTTTTTTTCTTAAATCGGGAGAGAAGCTGATCGTATCGAAAACATTAAAAGAGTTTGACGAATTGCTGACCCCTTACAACTTCCTGCGTGTTCATCAATCGCATCTGATCAATCTGGAAGAAATAAAAAGCTTCATCAAAAGCGACGGAGGATATATCCGTATGAAGGATGGCTCTTCCATCAGTATTTCCCGCCAACGACGGAACTATGTAATGGAAATTTTAAAGCAATTGTAAAAAAACAGGATATTGCCCGGTAAAGTAAAAACAATTAACCTACGCCATGTGGGTTAAGCCCCTCCCTGTTTCTTCCGGTATTCCGCCGGGGTAAGACCGAACTGTTTTTTAAAACATTTACTGAAATAAGCAGGCTTTGAGAAACCTAATTGATAAGTGATTTCCGCTATAGTCATCATCGTATCATTGAGCAGCGACAGACTTTTACCCATCTTAACATGAAGGATATAATCATTGGGCGTCATTCCCGTTATACTTTTTATCTGACTAAACAGTCTCGTCCTGCTAATTCCTAACGTTTTACTCCATAATACCGTATCAAAATCAGGATTCTCGATATTCTCTTCGATTATCCGATGGGCGCGAACGATAAAATTCTTATCCCGCACATTGGTTGTCATATCAAATTCGTCTCCTTCAATCGGTATATTCAGATGCCGCCGGAGTATTTTCTCCCTGTATTTCACAAGAAAATTGCAACGCAACAAAAGAAATTCCAGGTTAAAAGGTTTCACTATATAGGCGTCCGCACCATGCCGGAAACAATCCGCTTCCTGTTTTTCGCTTGGCCGGGAAGAAATAACAACCAGGGGAATATGTAATGTATGGATATTCGATTTCAACGCGGAACAAAATTCCAGCCCATCCATACCCGATACATTCATTTCGACGATGATCAGGTCCGGTTGCTCATTCTTCGCATAATCATACGCCTCTTCAGCATTCGTATATCCCGCGACCTCATAGAGGTATGCGAATGAATCTTTTAACAGTGAACGCATTTCGTCATCCGTATCTACAACCAACAAACGCATCATTTTTTCTTCCGGTTCGCCGGTCACAACCTGATCTTCCGGTTCATTATCCTCAATCCGGATTTCTTCCGACCCCTGGCTTTCCGCCGGCGAATGATCCCCACCCTCATAGTCCATCGTTTCCGGGATACTTTCTAATTCCGGTGTTCCAAAATGTGCATATCCTAACGGAACACGTATAAGAAAAACCGTTTTTGCACCTTCCCGCACGACAGAAATCCTTCCCGCATGTAAATTTACAATCCCCTTACTAAAAACCATCCCTATCCCTCCTTCAGGCAAAAGGGACAGATCCGGATTCGTTACCGACTCGTCATTTATCAGTTGAAAGATATACCGGAGCGAATCATATTCCGGAAAAGATCCTTCATGTATCAATTGAATTTCAGCCCATTTACCGTACCTGCGGGCAACCAGTTCAATCGTATCTTTAAGTTGCGCATACCTGAAAATGAAGGAATGAAAATTATAAATCACCTTTTGCATCTGTCGTTTATCAAACCAGATCTCCATGTATTCCGTCAATTGTTTGTACCGGTAACGAATCTGTTTTTCTTCCGCGACATCCGTATAGGTCGTATAGATTGTCCGGAGGAAATCATTCAGATTATAGTTCGCCACATGCAACCGAAGATTATTATTTTCCATTTTCCGGAAGTCCAACAGTTCCGTAATCAACTCCTGAAGACGCCGGGTTTGTATTCCTATCTTCTCCAGCCTTTTTTTCTCTTTGGGAGGAAGTTCGGATGAAAGACGTTCCAACTGGGACATAATCAGGGTAAGCGGTGTGCGAAACTCATTCGAGATATGGATAAAAAAATCCGTTTTCTTCCGGTTCGCTTCCTCTACTTTCTGAAATTCTACCCGTTTTACTTCCAGTGACGCAAGGAGTGAAGTCTTACTTTTTTTGAATTTGATGATAGCCCACAAGATAAAGACCAAAAGAGCCAAATAAGATAATAGGGCAGGAAACGTCGCCCAAAACGGCGGTTTGATCACCAAAGCCAATTCGGCCGTCTTATTTTCATTTCCTGTTTCCCTCAGCAACAACTTATAGTTTCCGGGAGGCAAAGAATTAAAAATTATATTCTTATGATTTGTCATAGTCCACAGATCACCCAAACCTTCCATTTTGTATTCATATCCGGAATTACGTGTAGACAGGTAATCGGTAGAAGCAAAGGTCAGGTTCAGTGTATTTCTATTGTGAGGCAAAACGATCTTATCCGTATAAGGCAGACTATTGGCCATCACATCGGATGATGGAGTTACCAATTGATTATCGACTGATATGGATGAGAAATAAAGTGAATAATTATCCCGGCCGGTCCCCATGTCTTTCTCTGCGAAAGAAAACAATCCATATAACCCGCCGACATAAATCCGGTCATCGTTGGGAGAAGAATATAATCCGCAATCTCCACTTAATGCGCTTAAGGGAAAAGAGGGCGCTAAACGATAGTGATGAACCGCATTCATCCGTCCGCGCGAAGAAACATGGATCACCGACACACCTTTGTTTGTCGTAACGATAAGATTTCCATACCGGCTAAAAATCGCTTTGTAACAAATATTGCTCAATATCAATTGTTGCCCCTCCGTTATCGCCGAAAAATTATCATTGTCAGGATCGTAAGCCAACACGCCCGATTTCAGCGTGGTCAAAAAAAGACCTTTTTGGGCGTTCTCTGCAAAATTGAGAACCGCACTGGGAATAACGCTGCCTTCCGCCACTCCGTCTCCGTAGGAGTTTTTTATTTTCCGGGTTTTCATGTCGATGGTAAACAGTCCCCTTTCAAATGAAGAGACCCACAACACATCCCGCTTGTCGACATGAACGGCACGAACAATTCCCGAACAGGCCTCTTTCAATTCCGGCTCTTCAAAAAAATCACTGATAACCAAACTCTTCCTGTCCACCCTGAACAATCCGTCCTGCGTATGTAGAAGTAAATCATCCCTGTAAGGAATTATATCTTCAATAATAAGTTGATACAATGTAGATAAAACTCCGCTTTCTATCGGACGGATCTTCTTCGTTTTTAGGTCATAACAGGCAAGCCCCCGCATGTACTCGCTAAAGAACAGGCGATCGTAATGCGCGTCATACCAGAGACATCTTATTTTATTATGCCTCAACCCGTCTTCTATTTTAAGATGCCGGAATTTATCCATGGAAGGACTACATATATTTATCCCGCTTCCTTCCGTTATAATATATAGGTTTCCGTTTTTATCCTCGGCAATATCGCCGATAACAGCGCCATGCAGGCGATCCGGATGATTCTCGTCCGCAGCATAATACAAATAATTATCCACCGCAGGATTAAAATACCTCACATCGCCATAATAAGACCCGATCCATAATGTACCCTGTTTGTCCGAATACAGGGAAGAAACCATAGACTCCGGAATGACATGATTCAACGTTTCCAGATAATTCCCATGTAAAGGATCCGGACGGTTAACCCGAAACAACCCGGAGAGGGAGCCCAACCATACCGAACCGTTGACATCTTCCTGTATACTGTAAATATCCGTTTGCCGGATCTTCTCGTCCTTTATTTCAAGCGACGTAATATCCCAGGAAGCGGACAGCGTATTCGATGCCACAAATATTTTTCTCGACCGGGTAGCCATCCAGATATTATTCCGGGAATCCTTTAATACATGGGTAATATCTTCCATGGGTAAAATCGTTCCGGTAATCGTTCCGGTCTGCACATCAACCACATACCCGCCGACAGGTGTAGCCAAAAGAAGCCTGTTCTCTCCACAATCCGTTATATCGTTAACTATCAACACTTCAGAAGGAAAAGACAGGATCGCTTCATCTGTCCGGACCGATATATCATGCCTGAAAAGTTTCCCGGAGGAAAAATAATATAAACAACCCTCCCTGTAGTATACGAAAGTTGTCTGTATGCCGGTTAATTCGAATATTTCCTTCTTGAAATCAAAACGGATCAATTGATTTTCGGCTATTGCGAAAAGAAGAGAATCATTCCCTGTAATCGTGTGTAAATTCGCATCCTCAACGCCTTGAATATATTCGGAAAGGCGATATACGCTGACTGTTTCGCCATCATAACAATTCAGGGCATCATTACCCAGCCACATTCTTCCCAAACCATCCTGCCAGATTGAAATCGCCGACGATTGCGACATCCCCTGCACACTTCCAAGGGTTTGGAAATGAATATCATGCGCTCTCATATATACGGAGCAAAGAAGCATGACTATCCCTATTTGTATACGNNATGGCGAAATCGTACAAATTGCTCATAAAATCGTATGCAAAACTAATAAATAAGTTAATGGTATCCACTTTTTTCTTATATTAAAAACACATTTTATAATTTCGCGCAAAAATTTAACGAAGATTCTTAAAAACCTTTTATTAACCAATTATTAACCAAATTAAACCTTTCATTATGCCAAAAATGAACAAATTTTTATGTGTATCTGCATTGGCTGCCGCGATTGGTTTCTCCGGAAACCTATATGCCGCGGACAATCAAGTGAACGAGACCATGATGGTTACTCAACAACAGAAAAGGACAGTAACCGGTACTATCACTGATAACACGGAGCCGGTAGCCGGAGCGTCTATTGTTATCAAAGGGACTACAACCGGAACCATCTCTAATCTCGACGGAGCATTTTCCATTGATGTAAGCGATGGCCAGACGCTCGTCGTATCTTTTATCGGGTATATACCTCAGGAAATTCCGGTTCAGGGACAGACTGTTCTGAACGTCGAACTAAGTGAAGATACCCAAACGCTTGACGAAGTTGTCGTAACCGCGTTGGGTATCAAACGCGACGCAAAGAAAGTAGGGTATGCCGTCAGTACGATTGCCGCCGGCGAACTGACCAAAACAGCCTCTCCGAACCTGGGTTCCGCCCTATACGGTAAGGCGGCCGGCGTACGTATTCAAACGGCTCCCGGCGGTACGGGATCTATTTCTATCAACGTACGCGGTTTGAACTCGATCACAGGTAACAACCAGCCGCTTATTATCGTGGACGGCGTTCCTATCCGGAACAGTAATGCCAATAACGACGGTTACTGGACGGACCAGCGTATCAATTCCAACGGTTTGGCTGATATCAACCCGGAAGATATTGAAACGCTTTCGATTCTGAAAGGCGCGTCCGCATCTGCCTTGTGGGGATCGGAGGCTGCCAACGGCGTCGTTATGATCACCACAAAAACCGGTAGAGGATCCAAAGGTTTCGGGATAGATGTGAATGCCAGTGTAACGGCCGACCTTGTGGCCTATATGCCCGAATACCAAACAAAATTCGGGCCTGGAACCTTGGTGAGAAGCCGTAGCAACTATGCATCCTATCAGATAGGCGGCGTACAAACGGATAACACCAGATGGGAAGACGGTTTCTATCTCCGCGAAGACCGGCATGGAAATATACAGAACAGCGTTATGACCGCAACCGGACAATTCGGACCGGAATACGACGGCAGTGATATTTTGTATTACGACGGAACAATCCGTAAATATAAATCCTATGGTAACGATCCCTGGAGCAAGATTTTCCGTACGGGTATCAATCAGCAATACAATTTGGCCATAACCAACGCTACGGATAAAAGTAACTTCCGTTTGTCGTATACGTATCAGGACAATTTGCCTACGCAGTATAATTCAACGTTCAAAAAACACAACTTCAACCTGACCGGCAGTTATAAAATATCCGAAGCTTTGAAAGTGGATTATACGGCGAACTATATTTTGCAGGACATCAAAAACCGTCCGTACCGTATCAGCCGTTTGACAAATAACTTTAGTGGTATGTTCAGTGCATTCGACGATCTCGACTGGTTCAGAAACAACGTAATGACCAGCAATGGCTACCGGAACCAGATATACAATGCAGCTTCGCATATTACCCCGGACGAAGGCTATGAGTGGACTCCGGCTATATCCGCGTTGAACGACGAATATTACTGGCATATTTTGGGCAAGGAACGCCTGGAAAACAACAATCGCCTGATCGCCAGCGTATCTCCAAGCTGGCAGATTATCAACGGCCTGGTTCTGCGTGGCCGTTTGGCAACCGATTATACCACCGAAAAATTAGAAAACAAGGAAAGAACGGAGCAATCTACCGCGTTTGGCAGTTATACCGGTTACTACAGTTTAACAAACCGTCGTTACGAAACAATATTCGGCGATGTGTTGCTGAGCTACGACAAAGACCTTACGGATAAATTGGCATTGGGCGCTTTGGTAGGCTGGCAGGGCCGGACAGAAACGGTATTTCATACGTCGGTAGGCACATCTCAGGGACTTTCTGTTGAAAACTGGTTCCATCTGAATGCCAGCAGGGGCGTCAAAGAAGCCAATATGACTAAAACCGAACTTTTGAGAACAGCATATTTGGGTACATTAAGCCTTTCGTATGACAACTGGGCATTCCTGGAAGGAACCGCCCGCCAGGAAACAACTTCTACGTTGAAACACGGCAATAACTCTTTCTTCTATCCTTCCGTAAATGCCAGCGCTATTTACACAGAACTATTGAAAGACAAGAAACCTGTATGGTTTGACTACGGTAAAGTGCGTCTTTCGTATGGTATCGTAGGTAATGCGCCCGAATTATACAGAGCTACCCAGGCCTATACGCAAAACAGCGCCGGAGGATTCATTTACAATACAGTGGATACGGCTTTAGGAAATGAAACCCTTACGCCGGAAACCAAATACGAGTGGGAGCTTGGTTTGGAAGGTAAATTTTTCGGAAATCGTTTAGGTTTTGACGTTTCTCTCTATACAAACCGGATTGAAGACCAGATCTTGCAAACAACCATGCCGGGATCTTCGGGCGGACGAAGTATATGGATGAATGTGGGTGAATTGAAAAATAAAGGTTTCGAACTTTCTCTGTATGGCACTCCTGTCCGTACCAAAGACTGGAATTGGGAGCTTCGTACAAATATCTCATGGTACAAAAACAAAGTGACCAAGTTGACGGAAGGTGTTGACAGGCTGGAACATTGGAATCTGGACAACGGAGCGGCCTATATGTACTCCGAAATCGGACGTCCTATGGGAGACATCTACGCATACGCGCCCAAGACAGATGAAAACGGGAACAAAATCGTAGGCGAAAACGGTCTGTATCTGTTAACCGACGCGCCTGTGAGAATCGGCAACGCATTGCCCAAATTTACCGGAGGTTTTGCAACCACGTTAACGTACAAAAATTTATTCATGGATGTTTCGCTTGATTATCGTGTAGGCGGCGCTGTGATGAATACACCCTACCAATACCTGATGGGCCGTGGTTCGCTGATACAATCCATGAAATACCGCGACGCGGAAAATGGAGGTTCATCCTATTATTTAGATGGCCTTACACACGTTCCTTATTCGGGAGACAGAGGGCCCGGAGGCCAAAAGGTGTACGATAACGGTATGATTCTGGAAGGTGTAAAAGAAAACGGCGAGAAGAACGATATCATGATCGGTTCGGACTATTTCTATAACTCCACGTACAACTGGGGATATTCTCAGGGCACGACCGTACATTATTCGCACAGTGTGTTCGATAATACATACGTGAAAGTACGCGAACTTTCCATCGGCTACAACCTGCCTGAGAAACTTCTGTCCAAATTTGCCTGCAAAAGCCTGCAAATTTCAGTTTACGGACGTAACCTGTTCTACATATATAAAAACCTGCCGGCATTCGACGCTGAAGCATCCGACGCTACCAACTGGATCCAACAAAGCCAATTGGGCGGCTCTACAGCTACCACCCGTTCATTCGGCGTATCGCTGCGCACGAGTTTCTAATTCTAAATCATAAAGTTTAATACTTAACTAAAAAGAAGATATATGAAAAAGATAGTTTCACTATTACTGGGATTGGTAATGACAGGCAACTTCATAGCCTGTTCCGACGACGACTATACGGAGAAATTTAATGATCCGTCTAAAACCAATACCGTTTCCTGCGAGAAACTGATGACCGGCATATTTTTCACGGGAGCCACATTTACCTACAATTCCTACTGGCGTATGTACACTTGGGAAAACATGTCGCTGGGTGTATATGCACAGACCATTGGTTTCACCAATTCGGAAGGAAACCGCTACAGCGTAGCCGACAGTTACGCCAACGACAGATGGCAGCATTTTTATAACGCACTTACCCAATTCCGATTGTTAC
>DOZP01000319.1:0-2227 GCA_003517945.1 Porphyromonadaceae bacterium
ACGCTGAAGACATTCTGCAGCGGTCTGCCGTCCCGTCAGTTTCAAATATTCATCTTTCCATTCCGGAACATCAAGATCCATTCCGGCTTGTTTCAACTCATTAAACGTAGCAATACTACGGGGAGAAACGCCCCAGAAAAATGATGTCAGAGGAGGAAGCTTAGCCCTTTCTCCTGCTTTTTTTCGCTTATATAACTCTTTCATCATCAAATTCAGAATCATCGGTGATGACAAATGAGGACGAAACTCTTTCGGTAATAAAGAAACAAACTGCGATGACTTTACGTTCCGGACAAGCGTAAAACTTCCTGCACCTCCATACCAAATAGGCAACAACTCCAAATCAGCAGCCATTTTTTGTACTGTATATGGGGGGGTATAATGGGACTTACCACATAAGATTTCCATCTCATGCCCCGGATTAAACAAATGCAATTGTGGCATTATATTGTTTTTATTAATCTAAATTTTCGTCTATAGCTTCTATCTTCTTAACGATTACCTCCATCTCTTCTTTCAAACGGACAATCTTACGATCCATTTCTTTCATAAGGCCATCGCCTCCTTTCGAGGATATATTAAAGAATCCAATATTATTCTCATAAGTCTGAAGTTCATTCTTCATCCGTTCATATACGCGCATAAGTTTATCCCTTTCGTTATATAACTTATTCTTTCCCGTACCGGCAAGTTCAGTAAGATTAGAACGGAACTGCTGTACACGACGGTCACGCTCGTTGACCTTTAACCGGTCAAACTGTCTATCTACTGCTTCCCGGAAAGATTTATAGAGTTTATCCTTTTCACGAAACGGAACAAAACCGATACTATTCCAATCCGCAATGTATCCATGCAAAGCTGCAAGTGCCTCCTCATCGTTCATGCTTTCATCAATCATACCGATCTTTTCTATCAGAGCTTTTTTCGCCTCCAAATTATCATTTTCACCGGATTTTTGCGAAGATACCTCTTTGTTTTTCTGTTCAAAGAAATAGTCACATGCTGCAATAAACTGCTTCCAGACAGACTCTGAATATTTACGCGCAACCGGCCCGATTTTCTTCCATTCGCTCTGTATCTCAACAAACGCTTTCGTCGCATCTTTCCAGTCGGTACGCTCCTTCATGGATTCGGCTTTTTCAACAAGCGCTCTCTTTAATTCCAGATTTTTATCCATTTCCTGTTTAATGGATTTATAAAATCCGCTTTTCTGATTGAAATAATGATCACATGCCGCACGAAAACGCTCAAAAATTTTCACATTCTGCTTTTTGGTAGCAAAACCGATCGTACGCCACTCCGCCTGCATAGCTATCACTTCTTCCGTTTTCTTCTCCCAATCCTTCATTGTTTTGAGAGACTCAAAATCAATCCCTTCTATTTTTTCACAGATAGCGATTTTTTCTTCAAGATTCTTTTCCTCATTTGCTTTCAACGACTCAAAATGAACCTGATGCTTTTTATTTATAACCGTCGACGCATCCTTAAACCGCTCCCAAATAGAATCACGGAATTCTTTTGCAACAGGCCCTATCTCACGCCATTGTTGATGAAGTTTCTGTAATTGATGAAAAGCGGAAATAACATCCGGCTCACTGTCAAGACGCTCAACCGTCTCACACAAAGCCGTCTTCAATTCCAGATTCTTCTTGAAATCATAGTCGCGGAATTGGTTATTTATCTTTACAATATCATAAAAACGCTCATTATAAAGCTGATAGTTGCGCCATAACTCTTTCGCATGCTCCTGAGGGATCAATTTTATTTCTTTCCACTTACGCTGTATTTCGCGAAATTCATTATAACGTTTATTGAAATCGTCCTGACTTTCCGTCAAAACCTTCAGACGTTCAATAAGATGTTGCTTGATGACATAATTGGCTTCTCTCTGACGTTCATCTTCAGCAACCAGCGAAGCGCGCTTCTCTTTATATTCGGAAACAAGAGATTTCAATAAGGTTTCCGTTTCATCTTCCGCCATTACGAAATCTTTTTCTTCTCCCCCTCCCTCAAGAAACTCTTTCTTCTTCGCATCGACTTCAGTACGGCGAATCTTGTAATAAGTTTGTTTCAAAACATCGGCCTCATGCCGCGCATACCTCTTAGGTTCCGCAACAATCTGTTTTAACCGTTCAATAATTTCCGGTTTAGTAATTACAGCCAAAGCGGCGGCATCCAGAGGTGCGATCATCTCCTCCTCTTCCGAAACTTCCTCTTCGGGAAGATC
>DOZP01000319.1:2247-5428 GCA_003517945.1 Porphyromonadaceae bacterium
GTCATTATTTCAACCGGAGTTATTGCTTCAACCTCTTTGTCAGTATCAACTGTTGTTACATCTTCAACATCCGCATCCGTTTGAGTTGCTACATCCCCGGCACTCTCACCGGGTTCAATGGTTGTTGCCTCCGGACTTACTTCCGGCATCTGAGATTTTTCCGATTTACCTGCTTCTTCATTAGAGATTTTTTCTTCTTTAGGCAAATTTGTGTCTTGCGTGTCCATCATAAACTTATCACTATTATTAATATGCAGGGAACCATCCCTACGTATAAGAGAAGACACAAAATAAAGGGTTATTTTCGTATTTGCCAAAAAAAAACAAAAAAAAATCGCAAAGAATAAATATTTCCCTGCGATTTTATCTAATTTGTAAAATATTACACTCAACTAAGGAAGGAAATTAAAATACCTGCAGCAACGGCCGAACCTATTACTCCCGATATATTACTGGACATACAATACTGTAAAACATGATTCTTTGCATCATATTTCAAAGCGATTTCATTCGCAACACGCGACGCCATGGGTACCGCACTCAATCCGGTAGCCCCGATAAGCGGGTTGATTTTTCGCTTCGACAACAGATTCCAGATTTTCACCATACCGACACCCGAAGCTATTGATAAAGCAAAAGCAAGGAAACCGCCTACAACAATACCGATCGTAGTCCAGTTCAGGAACGAATCACACGTCATGGTAGCGCCGACGCATAACCCCAAAAATATAGTCGCCGTATTCATTATACTGTTTGATGCCGCATCAAACAAACGGGAAGTATCACTCCCGATCTCTTTGATCAAATTTCCGAACATAAGCATCCCAATAAGCGGAACAGCCGTAGGTACAAATATCGCCACAAGCGTGGTCACTGCTATCGGAAATATAATTTTCAACACACGCAAATTTTTCATTTCCACTGGCTTGGAAGCCTTTCTCTCTTCCTCCTTCATATTAATGGACAGCTCTTTTTTTGTACAGGTTAATTTCACCACTAACGGAATGATAACAGGTACCAGCGCCATGTATGAATAAGCGGCAATGGCAATAGGCCCCAACAAATGCGGAGCGAGCTTAATCGTCGTAAAAATAGCCGTCGGCCCGTCTGCACCGCCAATAATACCGAGCGCCGCCGCCTCTTTGGGAGTAAAACCCATCAAAATAGCAATTAATAATACGGCAAATATACCCATCTGGGCGGCTGCGCCGAATATAGAAAGGCGGAGATTCCGCAACATAGGCCCAAAGTCAGTCAAAGCGCCGACTCCCATAAAGATGATCGGCGGAAGAAAACCTGTCTTTATAAGCATATAATACAAGAAATTCATCAACCCTAACTCATGTGCTATATCATGCAACGGCATTTCCCATACATTCTTCATCATACCACTGCCAAGCATGATATTTCCGTCCTGGTCAGCCTGTATGATACCCATTTCTCCTCCCGGAAAATTAGCAAGCAGCACGCCGAAAGCAATAGGAACCAGCAGTAATGGCTCATAGCGCTTTTTTATACCAAGATAAAGCAATATAAATGCAATGGCATACATGATCAGAAACTGAGGCTTATCGATGATGCTACCGAAAGCCGTCATTTCATATATTTTCTGAAATAAATTTTCCATTAAATATTATTTTATTGTCATCAAAACATCATCCTCGGAAACCGCGTCTCCCGGAACAAAGCTAATAGATGTTACAACACCATCGCTTTCAGCGCTAACGGCATTATATGTTTTCATGGCCTCAATATAACATACGGTCTGACCTTTTTTCACCGTATCACCCACTTTGACGGGAGTATCCGAAGTACTCTTTACAAGGAAAAATTTTCCCTCCAGAGGAGATAACAACTCTTCACCGTCTCCCGAAGCGGCAGCCCCCGACACAACCGGAGCGGCCGGCACATGAGCAGGTGTTGCAACCGGAGCAGATCCGGAATTAGCGGTATCGCCAAAAGCTACCGTAACGCGGTAGAGTTCCCCATTCACGTCTACACTCAACTGTTGCGGTGTAGTCGGAAAGGTAAACGATCCGGCCGTAGCCCCGGCCGGACTACCTGCGGCAGATTTTTCTTTCTCGCCCTTACGTTTGGCGACATCCGCCAGAAATTCAACCTTCGCCTTGCCTGAACGATAAGCCTCATATTGAGCAGGATGCATAGCATATTCAAACAGTTCCTCATCGCTTTCACCCACTTCCCAGTGTTTTTCATTCATCAGTTTCCGGTACTTATCAAGAGCATCCGGATAATTATCCTGAGGATTACCATTAAAAAACTCACGTCCTTCGGCTTTCGCTTTTTCTATAATCTCAGGCGCAAGCTCCCCCGGCAAACGACCTGCTTTGCCAAGTATCATATCCCAGATATCATCAGCGATCATGCTCCAACGCTCCTTTCCCTTGAGCATTTGCATCACATTCATCAGCGCCAGATTTTTCACATACTGACTGAACGGAGTAACCAAGGGCGGATAACCAACACGCGGCCATACATAAGCAACTTCGTCAAAAAGTTTTATCAACAAATCATCCTGTGTAAGAGGTTGTTCGTTTTTCTTTGCACGACCTTTATTAATCGTTTCCAGATTTATCTCCAAATCCGCCATCAGACTACCCATCATACCTCCGGGTAGCCCCGGGCCTATCAGAAGCGAATTCATCAACCTGTTCTTAGGGCTGATGTACAATCCCAGAAAATCATCCGAAAATTCCTGGATCATACTGCGTACTTTCATATAAGCGCTCATATTTATATCAGGCACCTGATATCCGGCATCCTTAAGCATTGCCTGCACGGTGAGTAAATCGGCATGCCCCGTACCCCATGAAAGAGGCTCCATACCGACATCAATATAATCACATCCGGCATCACAAACTTCCAATATAGAAGCCACGCTAAATCCGGGTCCCGCATGACTGTGGTATTGAATAGGAATCTCAGGATACGCTTTTTTGATATTGGATACGATCTTACCCAGTGTACGCGGACGTCCTATCCCTGCCATATCTTTAATACAAATCTCATCAGCGCCGTTCTCAATAAGCTCCAACGCCATTTTTGTATAATACTCAACCGTATGAATCGGCGAATGTGTGATACTAAGCGCACATTGCGAAATCATCCCGGCCTCATGTGCATATTTTATAGACGGTATAATATTCCTTACATCATTCAA
>DOZP01000319.1:5458-7478 GCA_003517945.1 Porphyromonadaceae bacterium
GCCGGAACAGGACTCATCCGAAGCCCATTCAATGCGCGGTCAAGCATATGAGTCTGAATACCGGCATCCTGAAATGGCTTTGTCCATTCACGAACCGCCTTATTCGGATTTTCCCCAAACAGAAGATTAACCTGTTCAAAGCCTCCCCCATTTGTTTCTACACGGGCAAAACAACCCATTTCTATAATTGCAGGCGCTATACGAACCAACTGATCCACACGTGGCACATACTTTCCGGCCGATTGCCACATGTCACGAAAAAGCAAACTAAATTTTATTTCTCTACTCATATTTTTTATTGTTTTATTACTTAAATTATTGTTTTTCTATTTTTGTCACTTTACCATTGCCGCCGGTAAGAGCGCTCACCGCAGCAACAATTGCCGCCGTAGTTTGTCCCGGCAAATTACTATTACCGCTACCGGCAGACGGATTTCGCATAGCCTTGGACGTAACCGCTTCTTCCGGAGCATATTTATTCACCAGAAAAATGAGACCTTTACCCAAACCGATAACAAGTAATAATATGGCGAAAACCGTTGTCATACCAACAACCATCAACAATAGTCCTAATTCAAAATTATCCATAGTAATGTATTCTAAAAGGGATTAATATATATTCTTCATGTATAAGGGCGCACAAAAATATAAAAAATGTGCGAAACCGTAACCATTTCATGCTTAAAAAAACAAAAAAAAAACTTGTATACAGTATTATGATACAAATTAATTCTTGTGTCCGCAAACACAAAAAGAATCGAAAATTCAACGAAAGCTTTCTGCATTAATACATTAACAAAAATATCCACGATACCAATTATAGGATAAGTTTTACAGTCGTCCATGCCGGACGAACCAAAAAAAATCCCGGAACTCACGTTCGGGGATTTTCAGTAATGAATAATGAATAACGTTTAGCATTATGCTCTAGCACTTGAGCAGAACTCAAGTTTACCGCATAGAAGCCTGTTTTAACCACGCCAATTAAAGCGCATAACCAATCGCCCTATCAGTGTATCAGAAATTTGAATCTTTACACAACCGGCTCTCAGCAAGAACATTAGATTTTTTTAGGATGACGACAACATTATACCAAACTTCCTTATCCTTCTTCATCTAATATCTAATTGCAAAGGTAAGTATATTTATTAAAAACAGCAAGATTTTTTTCTTTTTTTTTAATACACCTTTCACAAAAAACAAACAATCAATTAATTACAAGCGATTTAAATCTATCTTTTTATTCCATACAATAAAAAAACGGAATAACGGACACTATTCAATACACGACACAAAGGATAAAATAAAATCTTTATCGCAATAATTTATGTTCTTTGCCATAGCTGATCGTTTCTTCCAACCCTTCTTTCAAATGATATTGTGGTATAAAGCCAAGTTCGCGCCGGATAGGCTCTGTTTCACAGATCCAGTTTCGTTGTTTAAGAATGTGATACTTATCCGTATTAAGAGTCATCGCCTTGCCTGTCAAATGTCCGAACACTTCGGAAAACAGACAGGCTACATAACATATCCAGAAAGGCATACGAAGGTTTAGTACCATTTTTTTTCCCAGTAATTTCCGTACAAGCTGTGCAAAATCCGCATCTGTATAGACGTCTCCGTCCGCAACAAAATACGATGCATTTTTGACTTCTTTATTTTCAAGCGCCATAAATGCGGCAACAACAAGATCTTTTACATAAATAAATGTCAACTGTTGCGGTTTCATACCGATTTTCAGGTCTATTCCGGAACGAATACTCTTTATTTCCATCAGATAGTCTTTATCTCCCGGCCCATAAACGCCTGTTGGCAACAGTATAATGTATGGAAAATAAGTTTGCGCTTTAACGAACGATTCCGCTTCAAATTTACTTTTTCCATAAACAGAATCGGGATGCTGGTCATCGTCAATACGAATAGGTCTGAATGCGTATTCATCTACCGGCCCATAACTACTAAGACTACTCATCAACAGAAACTTACGGGGCATGCAATCCGCAGCGGCAAGCGCTTCTAT
>DOZP01000319.1:7563-9755 GCA_003517945.1 Porphyromonadaceae bacterium
GTAAGTACATCTTTTGAATCATACCGCAGATAGATGTATTTTATCCGTTCATCCTGTAAATGTTCACGTGAGCTTTGCGGACGTATACCTGCCCAGACTTCATAGCCCCGACTCAGGGCTTCTTTCACAAGATACCCCCCGATAAAACCACTTGCTCCCGTTATTAATATACGTTTCTGTGCTTCCATACTATATTTCGTTCAACCAGTCTCCGGAGATATCCGAACCGGCATGATAATGAAGGGTCTTATTTATACACGCGACATTCTTCACCATTGAAGTCAAAGTTCCGATATCATGCGAAACAAGTACGATTGCCGTTCGCCGGTTGATCTCTTCCAGTAATTCATAAAAATGAGATTCAAATTTCTTATCAACATACGTATTCGGCTCATCAAGAATGAGTACCTGTGGCCGTGAAACAATAGCGCGAGCCAATAGTACACGCTGCAATTGTCCTCCCGAAAGCTCCCCTATAGCACGCTCTGTAAATTGCTCCAATCCCATTTGTATCATAAGTTCACGGACGCGTTCCTTCTGCACGGATGTAAAATCACGAAAACGGGGCTTTTCTCCGGCTAATCCGGAAGCAATAACTTCATATGCTGATATGGGAAATCGTTTATCTATCGGATTTATCTGTGGTAAATAACCAATTTTTAACGAAGAAACACTTTTCCCACACTCAAAAAAGGCAATTTCTCCCGAAGCAGGTTTCATCAAACCCAGAATAACTTTCAACAGCGTGGTTTTGCCACCTCCGTTTGGCCCGATCACTCCCAGAAAATCATCTTTCCATATATCAAGACATACATTTTCCAATACAGGCGTTGTATCATATACAACCGAGATATCTTTTATTTCAATCAGCTTTTCCATACGCCGCCAATGCCTTTGCAATTATTTCCATCTGTTTGTCCCATTGATAATCCAACGGATTGATAACGACTGTCCTCGCATCTATTTCACGAGCGATCTGTTCCGCATGTTTACGGTCAAACTCCATTTGCACAAATACAACACCAACTTTTTCAGCGGCGGTTTCTTCAATCAGTTTTTTTAACAAAGCAGGAGAAGGCTCCTTCCCTTCATATTCAATACTATATTGTTTCAGCCCGAATTCCTCTGCAAAATAGGTCAAAGCCGGATGATAAATGACAAAACTACGGCACGAGAGGTTCTCCAATTGTTTCTGCAAGACTTCTTCCAGTGAATCAATCCGGTCGACCAACCGGCTGTAATTTGATTGATAATATGCCTGGTTCTCTTCATCTATAGAGGTAAGCGCTTTCAGAATATTTCCGGACATCACCCTCGCGCCTTTAAACGATACCCATATATGCGGATCATGGCCTCCATACCCATGATAATGGCTTTTTTTTCCGGCGCGCTCTGCATATTCGTTCCCACCGGAACCTGTTCCCGGTTCCACTGCAAGGGAATCTGCCATGTGTACATATGCATCTTCAATTTCATCATGGTAATTCATACCCTCCGATAAATTAAACGTGTACGCATCCGCCTTATTTTCATGTATGGAATTGACCAACATCTGTTCAAATCCAAGCTGTCCTATATAAAAATAGGCCGCTCCCCTCCCAACTCTCATCATCTCACGGGGAGAGGGATCATAAGTCTCGGGGCTCTGGCCTACGGGAACAACTGAAAAAAAGGTGTAACGATCGCCGGCAATCTGTTCGGCAAAATAACGGAGNNTCCTTTACATCCTCCACTTCAGAATTTTTATTTTTCACTCCGCAACTCACTACAAATGGTAAAAACAAACAAAGAGCGGTTGTCTTATTAAGCCATTTTTTACCCAGATAGTGTACCGGATACAGAACTGCCAAAAAACCAAGGGTAATAACCGTCGCAAAAACAGTCAGGACGTCTGTCCATTCTATTTCTATGGGATAGGCGTCAATAATAAAAGTACCGGCCGTTTCACCCAAAGAGATAAGTCCGAAACGCTTCTGTAGCAAACACAATAAAATGCCCAGCACTACACCTATGGCCGCCCCTAAAAGAGAAATCATCCAACCCTCAAAAAGAAAGATCCTGTTTATAAGCCGACTATTCGCCCCCATATTGCGTAATTTAATTATATCAGCCTCTTTTTCTATCATTAAAATGGCTAACGAGCCCAATACATTAAACAAAGCCAACACAAGAATAAAACAGAGCATCAGGTA
>DOZP01000319.1:9800-11281 GCA_003517945.1 Porphyromonadaceae bacterium
TTCCTATTAATCGTGTGATTTTTTTCTTTACCGAAGCTATATCCGTTCCGGGCACAAGCTTAAGCTCAAGCGCCGACACTTCCTTATCATAATCAAGCATCGAGCGCATAAGATCAATTGATACGATCATAAATCCTTCGTCATAAACAGGCTGATTTATATAATACACCCCTCCTGCGAATACATATTCCACGGAAAAGGATGTGATCGGATTTGCAAGGTTAACCGTTCCGATACGTTTCGGCATATAAATCTCCAAAGGTTTTGTAAAAGCCGCATTTACACCCAATGCCGAAGCCAGACCAATACCCACGACAGCATAGGAAAAGTCACCTTCTTGCAAAATAAATTCGCCGTTAANNTCAATCTCCACCAACTTATTGAATGTTGTATCCACGCCTTTCAGAACAGAGATATTCTGACGGTTTTCATAACAAACAAGCGCATTCTCCTGAAGCACCTCACAACAAAGCGCTACTTCCGGTAATTCACAAACCTGCTTCATCCCGGGAGTAGTAGGATCAAAAACCTTACCGGATACGGGAGTTATTTTCAAGTCAGGATCAAAGACGCTGAAAATCATAGAAGTAAACCCTTTGAAACCGTTAAAAACGGACAATGTACAAACCATAGCGACCGTAGCAACAACAACACCACAAACAGATACCATCGAAATAATATTTATGGCATTATGCGATTTTTTCGCAAATAAGTATCTACGCGCTATGTAAAAAGCTAAATTCAATCTTTCTTATTTTTTCAACAGTTTATCTATATTCTCCACATAATCAAGAGAATCATCCAGATAAAACACGAGTTCGGGGATTCTGCGCAATTGCATACGCACAATTTGCCCCAAATCGTAACGTAATGTCTTTTTATTTTTTTCTATTGATTCAATCAACTCACCCCCTTTTTCAGAAGGAAATATACTCAGGTAAATTTTTGCGACACTAAGGTCGGGACTGACACGAACCCTGCTAACAGTAACGAGTATCCCTCTCATCATCACCGTCTGCCTGCGAAAAAGCTCACTAAGCTCTTTCTGTAACAGGCGCTCTATTTTATTTAACCTTGTTCCCTCCATACATCATTCATTTAAAGTATTTGATACATTTACAGCCTATATCCGTTCGGCCTCACGCGCATTGACGCTTGCACTTACCGCGAGCATGACAGTCATTACCAATCCGCCATTTTCATACAAACTTTCAATTTTATTTTTTCGCGACGAATAAAATGCACGTAAAGTTATTCATAATTTTTCATTTTGCAACAAAAAAACAGGTCTCCCATGCAAAAAACTACTTTTTCCGGATCATTGTCAGGCCGTCACGAACGGGAATAATTACTTTCTCTACACGGTTATCATGTTTGATTTTTTCATTAAAATCCAGAATACCCTGTGTTTGCTTGTCTGACGCGGAGTGATATTCCTCAACTACTTTTCCCGACCACAATGTATTATCCGCCAAAATAAG
>DOZP01000319.1:11298-12818 GCA_003517945.1 Porphyromonadaceae bacterium
TTATTCGCATCAATATAAACCATATCAAACGCTTCATCAAATGTGGGAAACAAGTCCTCAATATCACCCCAGAACATCCGGATTTTATCTTTATAAGGAGATCTTTCAATATACGAAGTCGCAAACGGTTGCAGTTCATCATTTATTTCGACCGTATAGACCAGCCCGTCATCATCAAGCCCCTCCGCCATACAAATTGTCGCGTATCCGGTATACGTTCCGATTTCAAGAATCCTTTCAGGCCGCATCATACGACAAAACATTTTCAGTATACGTCCCTGCAGATGCCCTGCAATCATACGCGGATGCAACAATTTTATGTGAGCGTCGCGATTCAATGTTGTCAGCAACGATCCTTCTTCGTCAATATGTTCAAGTATGTAGTCGTCTATCGTCTGCACCTATATATTATAATTAGTGATTAACAGATTGCCTGTCGCACAACCAGGCTGTACTTAATCGCTGAATGTAGGTAACTGATAATTGTCTCCTGCGTTAAGAACGCGTTCCACATCATTTATTTCAAGGAAAGTAGTACCTCCTCCTTCGCCAAAACTACCGCTCAGATAAGCGACTTTATCTTTTTCCGTAATCATGCCACTGTTAATAAGCTGGTGCAACGCTTCATAATAATAACCCCGCCGGCTTTTAAGCCATGGCTGATAAACGGCCCATACTCCATACGAAAGTGAAAGCATACGCATTGTTTCCCGCCTGTAACAGATGGAAAAAACAGTCGCCCTACCACGGAAAGCAGCCAGATAACGCGCCGTACGTCCCGTTACACTATCGGATATAATAGCTCGCACATTCAGTTTTGAAGATGATTTAACAGCTTGTTTGGCAAGGAATGAAGTTACATCCAGATCATCCCCTGTTATGGGCACCCGTATATCATTCGCAGAAAGTTTTGTCTTTTCCGCTTCGTGAATAATCTTAGACATCGTCTGTACGGCTTCAACCGGATATTTTCCGTAAGCAGTCTCGCCGCTCAACATCAAAGCATCCGTGCGATAATAGATAGCGTTTGCCACATCCGTCACCTCAGCACGCGTAGGACGCGGATTCTTTATCATCGTATGCAGCATCTGTGTCGCGACAATCACAGGCTTCTTTGCTTCGACACACTTACGTATCAACACACGTTGCAACCCCGGAATCTTTTCCGCAGACACTTCTATCCCCAGGTCACCCCGGGCAATCATCACACCATATGCGGCTTTTAATATATCATCAATATTATCGACACCTTCCTGATTTTCTATTTTTGCAATGATTTTAATAGGACTGTTATGAGCATCCAAAATCTCCTGTATATCAATCACATCCTGCATAGTACGCACAAATGAGTGAGCGATAAAATCAAGATTATTTTTTATAGCCCATTCTATATTGATGCGATCTCTGTCCATCAGTGACGGAAGATTAATGCGAACACCCGGAACATTCACACTTTTACGACTCCCCAGCACGGTGTCATTCTGTGCTTCACACATCAGATAATCCGGTGTTTTTTCTAT
>DOZP01000214.1:0-11744 GCA_003517945.1 Porphyromonadaceae bacterium
CATAAAGAACAACCGGATGAACTCGCCATCATAAACTATACTTCAGGCACAATGAGTTTTTCGAAAGGCGTAATGTTACCCTACCGTAGCCTCTGGAGCAACACCCAATATGCCTATGACCGTCTTCCGTTCATAAAAAACGGCGACAATTTTGTATCCATGCTCCCTATGGCCCATATGTACGGACTTGCTTTCGAAGTACTGAACGGAGTGAACAAAGGCTGCCACATACATTTCCTGCCACGCATACCATCTCCCAATATTGTGATCGATTCATTCAACAAAATACGTCCCACGCTGATTATATCCGTACCGATTATCATCGAAAAAATAGTGCGCAACCGCGTGTTTCCCATATTGGAAAAGCCTTTTATTAAATTATTTTATAATCTTCCGGGCACAAAACAATTAATAAAGAAAAAAATACGCAAACAACTCAATGCCGCTTTCGGAAATGATTTTGCCGAAATAGTAATCGGAGGAGCCGCTATCAATCAGGAAGTTGAAACATTTCTCAGATCCATCGGATTCCGGTATACCGTAGGATATGGAATGACCGAGTGCGGACCCCTTGTAGCCTATGAGCAATGGGATACATTCAAACAGGGATCTGTCGGGCGTATCGTCGACCGTATGGAAGTTAAAATAGACGCTCCCGATAAAAGTGAAGTAGGAGAAATATTAGTTCGGGGTATGAATACCATGCTCGGATACTACAAAAATCCGGACGCGACAAAAGAATCTTTTACCGACGATGGCTGGATGCATACCGGAGATTTAGGAATCATTGATCACGACGGTTTTTTATTTATCCGCGGACGCAGCAAAACAATGCTCCTGGGTTCTAACGGACAAAATATTTATCCGGAAGAAATAGAAAGCATTTTGAACAATATGCCCTATATCAACGAGTCCCTTATCGTTTCACGCGAAGAAAAAGAAACTCATAAACACATGCTTGTCGCATTGATCTATCCGGCTTGGGAACAAGCCCAAAAAGAAGGGCATACAACAGAAAAATTACAAAAAATCATGACTGAAAACATTGCAAAACTGAACGAACGTATACCATACTATAGTAAAGTATCACATTTTCAGCTCCATGAAAAAGAATTCGAAAAAACGCCGAAACAAAGTATACGACGTTTCTTATACCAAAACAAGGAAAACGATACTTAGACGGGGGTAGTTCTTGCTCTCTTCGTCTTTCCGGTTACTTTTCCGGCTTCATCTCCAGATTCGGGCTGCGCCTGTTTCTCTTGGCGCTCATACTTCTCAACCATCCTTTCCAGTTTTTCGATTTCATACCCCTGATTACGAATCGTTGTCAACAACGAATTCAGTTCCTCATTCTCTATGGAAGACGGATATTGAGCCTCTACGCGAAGTATGAAATCCGATAATACATTCATATAATTATTAAATGCGTCGTACGGATTATCATACGGACTGAACAGGTTATAATGCTTCGTATTCATATAGTAAAAATGATCGCTACTCTGTAAATACAACCAGTCCTGAAGTATACGGCGGTCGCTGCAAAGGCGGACGCGCTCACTTATCTCATTTATTTTCTGAAAGGCTTCTTTCTGAAGGACATTCCCCATCCACGAACTACAGTCTTTTTCTTCATCTACCCACGACATCGGATAAGGCACATCTATCCTGTCAATCGCTTCATTATTTTCAAACAATTCCGAGGGTAAAGAGAATGTAATATTTTTCTGCCCGGCATAGCGGGGTAAAGCTTTAAAAAAATCAAAAATTCCCGTAGATGAGGCGTGAAGCGAACCTAAAATTTCATAGTTAAGAAATAAATTGATCACGTGCTCCGCCTCGGATGCCGATGCAATCCATGACATATACTTATCCGCCGTCAGAGGATATTCCGTCCAACTGTAATCGGCAAAACGTAACGACAAATCTTCGCTGAAACGATCATTTTTAAGTAACAACTTCAGATCCGGCTGAACAACGGAAGCATAAACATAATTAGGACTTTTCCATCCCAGAACATGTTTGGCCCCTTCGGTAAGCATGCCACGGAATCCCATATCATACACCATTTCGGAAATATCATCCGAATAGATCAACTCCGTATTACGAAACACCTTTGGCGTTATCCCAAAAACAGATTCCACTTTTTCCGTATGCATTTTTACCTGCGTCCTGAACTCGTCCGGATCACCAAGTGAAGACAAAGAATGTGCATACGTTTCCGTAAGAAATTCGACACATCCCGTTTTAAGTAACTCTTTAAAACTGTCAATCAACTCCGGCGCGTAAATCTCCATTTGCTCAAGCGCGACTCCGGAAATGGAAAAAGCGACTTTAAATTTCCCATCGCTGTTTTTTATCATTTCAAGCATGGCCCGGTTTGCCGGAATATAACACATATAGGCAACCTTTCTGAAAATTTCCTCATTTTGAAAATCATCATAATAATAATGGTCATTTCCTATATCAAAAAAACGATATCTCCTCAAACGAAATGGCTGATGTATCTGAAAATATAAACAAATAGTTTTCATAAGCGCTCATTAATTTATGTTGTTTATCATCGTATTATCTCAAACAAAACCCTTTTTAATATACCGCCGCCGACAAAGCGTTGTCATAGATGGCTCGTACCTTTTGTCCGGCATATTCCCACTTAATATTATTCACTTCACGAAGTCCCTCTTTTTTCAGGAACTCATGCAGAGCAGGATATGTAATCAGTCCGTATATGGAATCAGCCAACGCGTCAATATCCCAAAAATCAACTTTTATGGCATAATCAAGAATTTCCGCACACCCCGATTGCTTCGAAATGATTGACGGCACACCACATTGCATCGCTTCCAAAGGAGATATACCGAAAGGCTCCGATACGGAAGGCATAACATAGACATCACTTGATCTGAAAATTTCATAGACCTGCTTTCCTTTCATAAACCCCGTAAAATGAAAGCGATCCGAAATATTCCGTTCGGCAGCCAGACGGATCATCTGATTCATCATATCACCGCTACCGGCCATAATAAAACGTACATTTCCAGACCGTTCCAACACTTTCGCGGCAGCTTCCACATAATATTCGGGGCCTTTCTGCATCGTTATACGTCCCAGAAATGTCACGATCTTATCCTTTACCCCGCGCTTGTCCGGAAGAGAAAGAATATCCTTGCTCAAAGGTTCCACCGCATTGTGAACCGTCGTAACCTTCGACGGATCCTGGTTATATTTTTCAATGACGGTATTACGCGTCAGATTACTCACGGTTATGATATGATCCGCATAATCCATACCATTTTTTTCTATACTGTAAACTTCGGGATTCACGCTTCCGCGGCTACGATCGTAATCGGTAGCATGTACATGAATGACAAGCGGTTTTCCGCTTACGTTCTTTGCATGTATACCGGCCGGATAGGTCAACCAATCATGAGCGTGGATAATATCATATTGTTCCGTACGCGCAATCACACCCGCAACGATCGAATAATTATTGATCTCTTCCATCAGGTTATCCGGATAACGTCCGGAAAATTCAAGACATCCCAGATCATTGACATGCATATAACTAAAATCAGCATAGATATGATCCCTCAGATTAAAATATAACTGGGGATACATGTATTTGGATAACCGTTCTGACACATATTCATAATCGATATTCTTCCATACAACAGGCGTATTATTGGCGCCTATTATTTTGAGAAAACTCTGATCTTCATCTCCCCACGGCTTTGGCATCACAAAAGTGATATCCATATCCGGTTGCCTGGACATTCCTTTTATAAGGCCGAAACTCGCAGTCCCTAAACCTCCAAGTATATGCGGAGGAAATTCCCAGCCAAACATTAATGCCTTCATACGTATTTATTTATATTCTATATCATACTTCTTCAACATATCTATCACAGCCAATATGGCGGACAGGTTCATCAAAAAGGAGATCGCTCCCCGGCCCGTAAAAGGAGGATTCCCATCATACAATTCAGAAACAGTTCCGATACAATGCTGTGACATTTCTTCTTCCATACTAATCATGGAACGTTCTACAAAAGACAATCCCGAACGCCCGAATATTTTCAGGTAAGTGGAAATATACATACCCATTAACCAGGGCCAGACTGTCCCCTGGTGATACGCCATATCCCTGTCATACTGCGAACCTATATAATTAGGCTTGTAACCGCCACTCTTCGGGCTGAGCGAACGAAGCCCTTTCAACGTCAGCAACTCTTTAGTGGCAATATCCAGAACAGCCCGCTTCTGCAGTTTCGTCAAAGGAGAATATTCACAGGAAATGGCAATGACCATATTGGGACGAACGCTCCAGTCCTGTACAGGCCCGTCTACATAATCGTACAGATAGTTATATTTATTCACGAAAGTAGCCGGAAACGAAACGTCCAGTGACGCAATCAGACTATCTATCCGATCCATCGGAACCTGATCATTAAGCTCTTTATAGAATTTCAAAGCATTATACCATAATGCATTAAACTCAACAATATAACCGGAACGAGGTACAACCGGCTGTCCGTTAACCATTGAATTCATCCATGTAACAGCCTTATTGCGGCCATTAGAATAGAGCAAACCGTTATCCGAAAGTTTTAAATTAGGATGAGACTGTGAAAGAATATACTTTATAATCTCTTCAACAATATCACGATATTTCTCCCGGGCTTTTTCCAGTCCTTCCTTCAACCGGTATTGCTGCATACTCCATATGGCCCACAGCAATACATCCGGACTGTCTATTTCATGTATGACGGGATCCGATTCTCCACCTTTTATAAATCTGTATAAGGCAGATACGGCAGTACGCATCACATTCTCATACCGGTCATATTCACCCGGAACAAGCGTAACCGCGCAGACCGAAATAAATAAATCCCTCGCCCGCACTTTAAACCACGGATAACCGGCTAACAGGTAATAATCATCACCTTTCGGGTTATAATACAACTGGTGTACCGAATTCACTATATTTTTATAAAAACTTGACCTCGGCGTACGGGTATTTATTTCCTTTTCAAAAAGCTCATGTAAGTAACCTGTTTCAAACTCCTTATCTCCTGCACAAAATATAATTGATTCTCCCTTTTTTATCTCCAGTTCAAAATAACCGGGCACATATAAATCTTCCTGATAAGGATACCCGCGTTCCTGTTCTTTCGGATACTCTATGCCATTATACCAATTCGGATCAAACTTAAACTGAACCTGTTTTGTAAACTGCATATACAAATCCGGATATCCGGGATAAAGACACGTTTTGATTCCGTTCTGAACCCCATCATAATGCCGGTTTATATTATCATTGGCCCGGCACAAGCGCTGAACGCTCCGGAAAGCCAGAAACGGATGAAAACGAAGTGTAGTAACAGAATGTGCTTCAAGCAGTTTATAACGGATCATAATCAAATTATCCGTCCGGGAAAAAATCTTTTCTTTCGAAAGAATCACACCTCCCACCCTGTAAAGGGTACGAGGTACGATTGCCATGCTATACTCACGGATGTATTTATGGCCGTTCGGGCTGAAACTGCCACCCTGATACTTATGCACGCCCAGATTAAAAGCCGCTCCATGTTGAATTACAGTTTCATCCAAAGAGGAAAGGATAACATGGTTATCATCTCCCATACCGGAAACCGGCATCACAAGCAAACCATGATATTTCCTTGTATTGCAATCTACAATCGTAGTACTGTGATACGCTCCTTTCTGATTCGCCCTGAGAATTTCCCGGGAGAGAGATTCCTGAAGATTTATCATCAGTGTTTTGTCAAATTTAAGATAACTCATAATTACTATTATTTAATAGCATTAAAGATTTTACACATTCAATTTATCAGTATCAACTACCAAACATACAACATTTTTTTTATATTCCAAAATTTTCAGAGATTTCATTTGACTTTTAATACATGTAAAAGCATACAATGCGTCTGAGCCGGTTTTACTTGTTCCGGAAACTTTTTCATCAGCGCCACTTACAAATCGGCCGGAAACCGCTTCCTCTCTCATTCTTTTTAACCATTGTCAACCGTAAATATATGAATTATCATTTAAAACCCTTACAAAAATAAAGAAATTTTATATTTTTGTCCTTCTCAATTAAATAATAAAAATTATGAAAACTTTTTATCTCTATTGCTACTCGCTACTAATCAGCTTCTTATTTACAAGCAACACCTTTGCTGACGACTTTGACCCGGTTGAATATGTCAATCCGCTAATGGGAACACAATCCACATTCGAACTTTCCACCGGCAACACATATCCGGCCATTGCACGGCCATGGGGTATGAATTTCTGGATGCCGCAAACCGGAAAAATGGGTAACGGATGGGCATATGTCTATACGGAAAACAAAATACGCGGCTTCAAACAAACACATCAACCAAGCCCGTGGATCAACGACTACGGCCAGTTTTCCATCATGCCGGTTGTCGGCAAACCGGAATTCAACCAGGATAAACGCGCCAGTTGGTTTTCACACAAATCCGAAACCGCAAAGCCGTATTATTATAGTGTCTATCTGGCCGAACACGACGTGGTCACGGAAATAACACCGACCGAACGCGCCGCCATATTCCGCTTTACGTTTCCGGAAAATGAACATTCATATGTTGTAATCGACGCTTTTGACAGGGGATCGTCCATACAAATTGTAAACAACCGGAAAATTATCGGATATACGACACGCAACAGCGGCGGAGTGCCGGAAAATTTCAAAAATTATTTCGTGGCGGTATTCGATAAACCGTTCGAATATGAATATACGTTTTCCGACAGCACATTGACGGAAAACAAAACACAGACAGCCAACCATGTCGGAGCAGTCATCGGCTTCAAAACACGGAAAGGAGAGATTGTGCATGCAAAAATCGCTTCATCTTTCATCAGCTACGAACAGGCAGAAATAAACCTGAGAGAACTGGGAGATCACTCTTTCGACGAAATTGCAAAGCAGGGAAAAGACGAATGGAACAAGATGCTGGGCCGTATAAAAGTAGAAGGCGGCACGTTGGACCAGTACCGCACATTCTATTCATGCCTGTACCGTTCACTACTCTTTCCGCGAAAACTATACGAAATTGATGCGGAAGGAAACAAGATCCACTACAGCCCGTATAACGGACAAGTACTGAAAGGACCGATGTATACCGACACCGGTTTCTGGGATACATTCCGCTGCCTGTTCCCGTTCCTCAACTTCATGTTCCGGGCCCAAAACAAAGAAATACAGGAAGGACTGATCAACACATATAAAGAAAGCGGCTTTTTCCCCGAATGGGCCAGTCCCGGACACCGTGGCTGTATGATCGGAAACAACTCAGCCTCCGTATTAGCCGACGCCTACCTGAAGGGTGTTCAGGTTGACGATGTTGAGACAATGTATGAGGGACTTATTCACGGAGCAAACAACGTGCATCCCGACGTATCATCAACAGGACGTCTCGGATACGAATATTACAACCAATTAGGATATGTGCCGTATGATGTAAACATCAATGAAAATGCGGCGCGCACACTGGAATACGCATATAATGACTGGTGCATCTACAAAATGGCCAAAGCATTGAAACGTCCGAAAAAAGAAATCGACCTGTATGCCAAAAGAGCAATGAATTATAAAAAAATATTTGATCCGGAAACCAAACTCATGCGCGGCAAAAATGAAGACGGTAAATTTCAGGCTCCTTTCTCTCCGCTTAAATGGGGCGATGCATTTACCGAAGGAAACAGTTGGCACTATACATGGTCGGTATTCCACGACCCGCAAGGATTGATCGACTTGATGGGCGGACGTAAAATGTTCGTAACAATGCTGGATTCCGTTTTTGCCGTACCCCCCTTGTTCGACGAAAGCTATTACGGGATCGTTATCCACGAAATCCGTGAAATGCAAATTATGAATATGGGTAACTATGCACACGGAAACCAGCCCATACAACACATGATCTATCTGTACAATTATGCCGGCGAACCCTGGAAGGCGCAATACCGGGTGCGTGAAGTAATGAACCGTATGTATACCCCGGGGCCTGACGGCTATTGTGGCGACGAAGACAACGGACAGACATCGGCATGGTATGTATTTTCCGCCTTGGGTTTTTATCCCGTCTGTCCCGGAACAGATCAGTACATAATGGGAGCCCCGTTATTTAAAAAAGCAACGTTGCAGATGGAAAACGGCAAAACACTGGTGATCAATGCGCCGGAGAACAGTGATCAAAACAGATATATTAAAAACATGACATTCAACGGAAAGCCGTATAGCAAAAACTACCTTATCCAGGAAGAACTACTGCGTGGCGGTGAAATAAATATTGAAATGAGCAACACACCGAATAAAACCAGAGGGATAAAAAAGGAAGATTACCCCTACTCATTCTCCGTTCACGAAAACTAACGGAGGGGGATTACTCACCCCCCTCCTAAATCGGTTCTCTTATCCACTATCACTTCAAAGGTCGGATCCGGACGTCATTCCGTTGCATCCGTAACGCGGCATGTCCTTACCGCCCTCCCTGTCTGCCGGGGCCACGTTGGCGCCGTTCGCTTTCTATTTTCTGATATTTGGTATACTGCTCATCCGTAAGAACCGTTTTCACGCGCTCACCCCTCTTATCCATCAACGATCTCATTTCCTCCCTGTTTTTCTCACGATCATTCCCGTTTTTCTCACGCACGTCTCTCATTTTCGTAAAAAACTCCTGATCAATCGCTTTGAGGCTATCCACCTGCTGATCATTAAGACTCAATTCCTTTTTTAATTCTTCATACCGTTTCGCTCTTTCTTCCGCACTCATTCCGCGACCTCCCGGACGCTGGGCAGATACCATAAAAGCAAGCATGAGCATACAACTTACTGCAAAAATCTTTTTCATAATTTACTTATTAAACAACAACTAATTTAATTATAAATAACACACAGTTTATAAGACTAAAAAAAAGATAGTTAGTTTAATCTCCTCCTCCGGATATTTTTATAGTACAACAATGAGCATGATTACCGGACAGGGACTATCTTTGCAGCATGAAAACGGTTCTTACTACACTCAATGCAAAATACATACATACATCCCTGGCTTTACGCTGGCTATATGTTGCAAATAAAGATAATTTCAATATCTCATTCAAAGAATATGTGATAAAGGAAAATGTTTATAAAATTGCAGACGATTTACTGATTTCCGATCCGGACATCATCGGAATTGGTATTTATATATGGAATGTAGATAAAAGTATGGAATTAATCTCCATACTGAAAGACCGCAGACCGGAGGTGATCATCATTGCCGGCGGACCGGAAGTCAGCTACGATCCGGAATTTTTTTTCAAAAAACAGACGATTGACTATATTATCAGTGGCGAGGGAGAATTTGTACTGGGAAAATTATTAAATGCAATAGCAGGCAACAGATCGAAGACCGGGATTGAAATAGAAGGCGTTTCTTCACATAACCGTATCAACAGAAAAATGGCAAAAGCGGATCTGGAAAACCTTGCCAAACTTCCGCCTCCGTATACACTCAAAGAAGATACGGAAGAAAGAAGACACCGCCTGATTTATTTTGAAACGTCACGCGGATGTCCTTATCAATGCGGATATTGCCTGTCCTCATTAGAAAAAGGAGTGCGTTACTTTCCTTTGCATTATATATTCCGCAATCTGGAATACCTTATCAATCATAACGCGCGGCAAATCAAATTTCTTGACCGGACTTTTAACCTGAATAAAAAACATACAAAAGCTATATTTGACTTTCTCATCCGACAATATAAACCGGGCTTATCATTTCAATTTGAAATATATGCCGATTTGCTGGATGATGAAATCATAGACTATTTGAATGAAAAACTCCCCCCACACTATTTCCGTTTCGAAATAGGTATCCAATCAACGTACGAACCGACGAATAAAGCCGTAAACCGTAAACAAAATTTCAATTTACTTGCCGAAAATATCCGCAAACTGATGAACGGAGGAAAAGTAGACCTTCATCTCGACCTGATAGCCGGCTTACCCTATGAAACATTCGATCGTTTCAAAAAATCTTTTAATGACGTTTTTTCCCTCGGCGCCAAAGAGGTGCAACTCGGATTCCTGAAAATGCTTCGTGGAACCTCTTTACGGCGCAACGCCGGTTTATACGGGTATGAATACGCTCAAAAAGCTCCTTACGAAATTCGTTTCCACAAAGACATAACGGACATAGAGGTCAGGCGTATACATGCTGCCGAACATGCGCTGGAAAAATACTGGAACAGCGGTAAATTCAAACGAACCATGAAAATTCTGTCCGATACATATTATAAAGGTAAATATTTCGAATTATTTGATGAAACCGGACAATTCTATGAAGAAAACAACCTGCCCGAACATGGTTATCATCTGGAAGATATTTTTCTGAATTTCCACCGGTTCCTCTTATCAAAAAACATAAATATGTTTGACGAATTAAGGGCGGACTATTATTCCTGTTTCAAAATCCGTCCGCATGGATTCTGGGAAAATAAAATGGATAAAAAGGAACGAAAAAAAATGTTATATCAGATAGGAAACGATAAAGCATTCTTAAAACGCCACAAACTGAACCGTCAAATCATCGAAAAACATACGGCAATAGACAAACTGGATGAAAAACGTTTCCTGTTAACCGTTTTCTGTAACGACGGAAGCCGTGAAAACCCCATGTTTATAGATGTATCCGTTCAACCTGACTAAGCGCAACCAAAAATTACCGGAAACGATAGAAACATATCATTTATCAATCTGCCCGGCTCATGACAAGTTTACCGTGTTTTATTCCTTTTATGGTAACCAACCGGTCGGACAATTCGGTCAACCGGTGCGCAACACCGGTCACTGTTGCAATATGAAGACAAAAATCTTCATTCAGATAATATTGAGAAGACGAAAGTATCACATCCTGATACCGCTGTTGTATCTCTGTTATCCTCAACGCTATATCCTTTTTTGACTGGTTATACATAACGATAACCGTACCGGCGACAATATGATCGCATTGCCATTTTTTCTCCGCCACATTTTTCTCCACAAAAAAACGTATCGCCTGGGAACGATTTGCAAATCCGTTATCTTTCACAAATCCGTCCAAAGCATTCAGAACATCCTCTTCTAATGAAACACCAAACCGTTTTAATGACATAACCTCCGAATTATGATTGACAAATATAATATAANNTGGTGTTTTAAAAATTTACCCTATCCCTAAATATGAATAATTTGCACTCTCAATTTAATCTATCTTCAATATTTGTTTTAACTGAACGCTGATATTGTTTTGAAGCCCCTGAGAAGCAGCAGTATCTACGCCGAATAGTATTTTATAACCCTTGTGATTGACATCTTGGTCGGCAATGGTGGCAAAGAATATGCTGAACGGCGCTGTGTGTCCTGTGTCGAGACCTCCCGGAACAACTATCGCTTCGGAAAACACCACGCCTCCGCTATCATTGTCTATAATATCTACTCTAAAATACCGGGTTGCTGCCGGCGGATTATTTCCTAATACATAGTTGAAGTTAAGTCTCCAATAAGTAAGTATGCCTCCACCTTTTTGTTCCATAAGCATGGCTCCATCATCGCCTAAGGTGTTGGAAATAACATCTGTGGCATACTGAGTGTTTGGCGACCAGTTTCCCAAATCGTATGTGGGCGAAATGGTAGCATGCGCGTTTTGCAACAGTAAGCCAAAAGATTGATACCC
>DOZP01000214.1:11853-11981 GCA_003517945.1 Porphyromonadaceae bacterium
TTGCTTGCCAACTGGCTGAATGGTTGGCTGTAGACAACCAATCCTTCGACCGGAGAAGGAACTGTAGTAACATCAGTGGTGGAGGTAAGGCTTACTCTTGGAGGCAAAAAACCTTTGTTGGACGATGC
>DOZP01000047.1:0-8024 GCA_003517945.1 Porphyromonadaceae bacterium
CCGTATGATTTTTCATTCAGGGAAATATCTTCGGTCACGATACCCGCTTCCATGGATGCTGCGACGGCTTCACGTATCACACGCCCCTCCTCCTGCAGGTCAAATGCATATTCAAACATCAGAGCCGCAGATAAGATTGTAGCCAGCGGATTGGCGATATTCCGGCCGGCCGCCTGCGGATATGAACCGTGAATCGGTTCAAATACGGAAGTATGGAGGCCCACAGAAGCAGAAGGAAGCATACCCAGCGAACCTGTTATGACGGAAGCCTCATCAGTCAGGATATCCCCAAACATATTTTCCGTTACCATCACATCGAAACTTCCCGGCCACTGCACAAGCCGCATAGCTGCATTATCCACAAACATATATTCTGTTTCCACATCCGGAAAATCCGCGGCGATCTTCTGTGCTACCTCCCGCCATAAACGCGATGTCGCCAATATGTTAGCCTTATCTATAACCGTCAGCTTCTTACGGCGTTTCATCGCATATCCGTATGCCAGGCGAACAATCCGGTCAATTTCCTCACGCGAATAAACACATGTGTCATAGGCGGTATTTCCGTCTTCGCTCCGTCCCTGCGGACGACCAAAATAAAGACCTCCGGTCAGTTCACGGATACAAATCAGGTCAACCCCCTTAACCAGGTCGGCCCGTAAGGGCGACTTATGGGCTAACGACGGAAACGTCGTTACCGGACGTATATTCGCGTACAAGCCCAGTTTCTTCCGCATGGCAAGCAACCCTTGTTCAGGACGTACCGTCGCGGCCGGATCATTATCATATTTAGGAGAACCTATTGCGCCAAACAACACGGCATCACTATTCATACACAGCGCATGCGTCTCATCCGGATACGGATTACCGACAGCATCTATTGCACATGCGCCAACCAAAGCCATTTCATAAGCCAGGCCGTGATTATACTTCTCACAAATTACTTTCACTACTTTCATGGCCTGTTCTATAATTTCAGGCCCAATACCATCTCCCGGTAATACTGCTATATTTAAATTCATTTACTTTCCAATCTATTAAAATGTACATACTTAGGTTCCATGGGCACATACGAATCATCATCCCACAACGTACTTGTTATCATCAAATCGGCACTGTAACGGTTACAGGCAATCGGCACATTATGTACCCGGCACTGCCGCAACAACATTTGGATATCCGCTTCGTGAGGTTGGGGATTCAGGTCGTCAATCAGAAATATAGCCAGATCTATTTCCTTCCGTACCACCATAGCCGCGATCTCCGCATCACCTCCCATCGGCCCGGAATGCATACATTTGATATTACATGTATCAATCCCTTTATCCTCATACGCTTTATTAATAAGTCCTCCCGTAGTCCCCGTGCATACCAGATTATGTTCGGACAAAAAATGCATATTATGCACAGCCCATTCAATCATATCCGCTTTACGATTATCATGCGCCACAAGCGCAATTGTCAGTGTTCTGTTCATAGCCATTATCTTAATTTTCAATTTTATTAAGCATCTTCACCGTAGCTTTTATAGCCGCTTCGATCTGATCGGCATCCAATCCCCGCGTCTTAAACTCAACGCCTTCGTGATACCATGTGATGATAGTTTGCACAAACGCATCCGTACGTCCTCCCGGGGGAATTGAAACCGCATAATTCGTAAGCATCGGAAACGGACGGTCCAGTGATTTGTAAATCTTACGTAAAGCACGCACAAAAGCGTCATACTGTCCGTCGCCCGTGGCCGTTTCCTCATAGTCCTTACCGTCAATTTCCACTTTCAGCGTAGCTACCGGCCGTAATCCCTGCGCCAAAGATAATGAATAATTTAATATTTTTATCTTATTTTCCTGCATATCATAACGAAGGACATCCGAAATAATATAAGGCAGATCCTCCTGTGTTACGATCTCTTTCTTATCCCCAAGTTCTATCACCCGTTCCGTTACTTTACGCATGGATTCGTCATCAAGATCAATGCCTAACGCCTCCAGATTTTTACGAATATTCGCCTTGCCGGAAGTTTTACCTAAAGCGTATTCGCGCGTACGGCCGAAACGCTCCGGGATAAGTGAATTACAATAAAGATTATTTTTATTATCTCCATCGGCATGAACCCCCGCACACTGCGTAAAAACGTTCTCTCCGATGACAGGCTGGTTCGGGGATATACGTATACCGGAATACATCTCAACACTCTTGCTCACATGATTGATTTTATTTTCTATGACATTTGTTTTTTCTCTCAATTGATCATGGATCACGGCTATAACACTGCTCAACGACGCATTTCCCGCGCGTTCCCCAAGCCCGTTTATCGTTACATGGATACCTTTAATACCCGCGCGTACGGCAGAATAAACATTACCGACAGCTAAACCGTAATCGTTATGAGCGTGAAAATCAAAATGTAATTCCGGATAACGCTCTATCATATCTTTACAATAAACATACGCCATTTCAGGATTCAGGACGCCCAGCGTATCGGGAAGCATAAAACGATGTATGGGTAAAGATTTCAACGAGTCAACCATTTGATAGACATAATCGGGCGAATCCCGCATTCCTCCGGACCAGTCTTCAAGATATACATTGACGTCGATGCCCATTTCGCGAGCCAGCTCAACCTGCCCTGAAATATCTTTTATATGCTGTTCGGGCGTCTTTTTCAACTGCTCCGTGACATGTTTAAAAGAGCCTTTGCACAACATGTTGACCACACGACATCCGGCCTCCCGGATCCACTGAAGAGACATACCGTTATCAATAAATCCCAGTACTTCCAGACGATCCAGAAATCCGGCTTTGACAGCCCATTCCGAAATCCGTTTAACCGATTCAAATTCTCCTTCGGACACACGGGCTGAAGCAATCTCAACACGATCTACATTCAACTCACTGATCAACAAACGTGCAATAGACCGTTTCTCATGCGCGGAAAATGCAACTCCGTTCGTTTGTTCCCCATCCCGAAGGGTCGTGTCCAATATCTCTATCATACTATTATTTTTTACTACTGTTTTTATCTTCTGTAAATACGGCAAATCATTTTTTATAAAAAAGCATTCGAAACAGTTTGGCTTTTCTCATACGCCTCTATCTTCGCTTGATTCGCCAGCAAAAAATCGATATCATCCAATCCATTCATCAGACAATGCTTTTTATATCCGTCTATTTCAAACTGTTCGCTCCTGCCTGTAGCCAGATTGGTGATTGTCTGTTCCGGAAGATTTACTTCAATTTTTGTCTCCGGATCCTTAGAAATCGAATCAAAAAGTTCCGCAAGATATGCTTCGCTCACAACCACCGGCAGCACCCCGTTATTCAATTCATTGTTTTTATGAATATCCGCAAAAAAACTTGATACCACTACGCGAAACCCATATCCTGCAATGGCCCATGCGGCATGTTCCCGGCTGGAACCACTTCCGAAATTTTTTCCGGCAACCAATATTTTACCGCTGTACCTCGGATCGTTTAATACAAATGACGCAATCTTATTGCCCTGCTTATCATAACGCCAGTCACGAAACAGATTCTCACCAAATCCTTCTTTCGTTGTCGCTTTCAGAAAACGGGCAGGAACAATCTGGTCAGTATCCACATTTTCCAAAGGAAGAGGAATACATGTACTGCATAATACTCCGAATTTTTCTTTCATTTTTATTTCGTTGTTTAAATAATATTTTAATCGTACCTGCTATAACATTGTTCTCGGATCCGTCACTTTTCCGGTGACCGCGGCAGCGGCGGCTACAAGAGGGCTGGCAAGCATCGTTCTCGCGCCGGGCCCCTGACGGCCTTCAAAATTCCGGTTAGACGTTGAAACCGAATATTTCCCGGCAGGTATTTTATCATCATTCATTGCCAGACAGGCGGAACAACCGGGCTGTCTCAACTCAAATCCGGCTTCTTCAAATATCTTATCAAGCCCTTCTTCACGAATCTGCGCATCTACCATCCAGGATCCGGGAACAAGCCATGCCGTCACGGCGGGATCCTTCTTTCGGCCTTTCACAATGGAAGCAAATTCCCTGAAATCTTCGATACGCCCGTTTGTACAAGAACCGATAAACACATAATCAACAGGCTTCCCGATCAATAAGTCACCTTCTTTAAATCCCATATAATCGAGCGACCTCTGATAAGACACACGGCCTGCTTCGGGCATGGCCTCAGCCGAAGGGATCGTCTGGGTGAGACCGGTTCCCATTCCGGGATTCGTTCCATACGTAATCATGGGTTCAATATCTTCGGCCCTAAAACTAACCTCCTTATCAAAAACCGCATCCGCTTCGCTCTTCAGTGTCTTCCAATAAGCCATTGCCTTTTCCCACGCTTCTCCCTGAGGCGCATACTCACGTCCGCGGATATAAGCAAATGTTTTTTCATCAGGGGCAATCATCCCTCCCCGGGCTCCCATCTCGATAGACAAGTTACACAACGTGAACCGTCCTTCCATCGTAAGATTACGAACCACCGAACCGGCATATTCCACAAAATAACCGGTCGCACCCCCGGTTGTCATTTCAGATATGACATACAAGGCTACATCTTTTGCCGTTACCCCTTTACCCAGTTCTCCTTCAATACTGATACGCATCGTTTTAGGCTTTTGTTGCAGGATACACTGGGAAGCAAGCACCATTTCAACCTCGCTTGTCCCTATACCAAATGCGACAGCGCCCATCGCTCCGTGTGTAGAAGTATGACTGTCTCCGCAGACGATCGTCATGCCGGGAAGCGTCAATCCGCGTTCCGGGCCTACTACATGAATAATGCCGTTCTTCGGATGCATCATGCCAAAATAAGTCAGGCCGAAATCTTTCGTATTTCTCTCCAATGCATCCACCTGCGTTTTAGATACCGGATCTTCTATCGGTTTATCCTGATCGTGGGTAGGCGTATTGTGATCAGGCATGCAAAAAATACGTTCAGGGCGAAACGGCTTCAATCCCCGTTCGCGGAGCCCGTCGAATGCCTGAGGGCTCGTCACTTCATGACA
Source organism: Porphyromonadaceae bacterium (assembly GCA_003517945.1). Classification (GTDB taxonomy): domain Bacteria; phylum Bacteroidota; class Bacteroidia; order Bacteroidales; family Tannerellaceae; genus Tannerella. Next base: position 5,003 of record DOZP01000047.1, read on the forward strand.
ATATAACCTGTCAATGTATAGCTGAGTGGGACCATTCTCTACTATTTCAACAACATGAGAGTCCCAGATTTTATCAAACAATGTTTTCATATACCGTTTTTTTTACAAATATATAATTAGATAACCATAAATTCTATCCGACTGGTTTCATTTAACAAATTTATTAATCGCATCAATAAAGGCTTCTACCGATGCTGCGATGATATCGGTGTTAGCCGCAAAACCGTAATAGACATTTCCGTCATACGCCACCTGCATGTGCACCTTTCCCACATCATCACTACCCTTATTTATCGCCTGAATCAGAAACTCCTGGATCGTCATTTGGCGATGTATGATCATCTTAACCGCTTTTATAGCGGCATCAACAGGGCCATTACCCGAAGCGGCAGCCTCAAACTTTTCACCCGCAATATTCAGGCAAACGCTTGCGACCGAAAGCACTCCGACGCCCGAAGTTACCTGAAGATATTCCAGTTTAATACGGTGCGTAGCCTTGCGTCCTTCGCCTACAAGCATCAGGACGTCATCATCACTGACATCCTTTTTGCGGTCTGCCAACTTCAGAAAATCCTGATATACCTTATCCAGTTTTTCCTGTTCCAATTCTACTCCAAGCATATGGAGGCGATGTTTCAATGCCGCACGCCCGCTGCGCGCCGTCAGCACAATTGAATTGTCGTCGATCCCGACATCTTTGGGATTTATTATTTCATACGTCTGTACATTCTTCAGGACACCATCCTGATGGATACCCGAAGAATGGGCAAATGCGTTTCGCCCGACAATCGCTTTGTTCGGCTGAACAGGCATATTCATCAGGCTCGATACCATACGGCTTGTGGAATAGATTTTCTGCGTATTGATATTTGTTTCTATACCGAGATGCTTATGACATTTCAGGATCATGGCGACTTCTTCCAGCGAAGTATTTCCGGCGCGCTCTCCTATTCCGTTGATCGTTACCTCTGCCTGGCGGGCGCCATTTGCGATACCGGCAATTGTATTGGCCGTAGCCATCCCCAGGTCGTTATGGCAATGCGTAGAGATAATCGCCTTATCAATACCGTCTACATGCTCCATCAGGTATTTTATTTTCGCTCCGAACTCCGAAGGCAGACAATAGCCCGTAGTATCAGGAATATTAACAACCGTTGCCCCGGCTTTTATGACCGCTTCCACAACACGCGCCAGATATTCATTATCCGTACGGCCTGCATCTTCGCAATAAAACTCCACATCTTCCACATATTTCTTCGCATACCGCGTAGCCGCCGCAGCACGTTCCAGTATCTCTTCCTGCGTAGAATTAAACTTATACTTTATATGGTATTCGGATGTACCGATACCCGTATGTATACGCTTACGCTTGGCATACTTCAACGCTTCGGCCGCTACATCAATATCTCTTTCCACGCCCCGTGTCAATGCGCAGATCACAGGCCAGGTAACTGCCTTCGATATTTCTACCACCGAGTTAAAATCACCCGGGCTCGAAACCGGAAACCCGGCTTCTATGATATCGACCCCTAACGATTCAAGCGCCTTTGCCACCTGTATTTTCTCAACCGTATTCAACTGACATCCGGGCACCTGTTCTCCATCCCGCAAAGTCGTGTCAAAAATAAATAATCTATCCATAGATGTTCTCCCTTCATTTATTATCTGATTTCAAAACGCAATAAAAGTTCAATAAACTTTTTCATGACAACAATCAATACCTCAAAAAAAAACCTTTCTCATCATCATCGTGAGAAAGGTTTTATATATCCTGTTTACATACATGCGCATATCTCACTTCCCATTTCGCCGTAAGAGCAACAAAATAGAAATAATATCAATATGAATATTCAAACCGTTATGTAATATACGCTGTACCATAATCATCATTTTTGCGATGCAAAGATATATACTATTTTTTAATCTGCAAAATAATTCAAAACTTTTTCCGAACTTTTTCTTACAAACCGAAAGAATTAGCCGGATTATCTTTATATTTTAAAAGAATTACTCCGGCTATATCTTATCTTTATCAATTATTCTCCGGACGGAGCTTACGCACAACGGCTCCGGTACGCCACATTTCACTGTTACGCAAAGCGGCCAGTTCTTTATTCAGATTCTCACGATAATCGGGTTGAGAGTTTGAATCGATCGAACGTTGCGCTTCGTTTCCGCTTGCAACTTCGTTGTAAAGTTTTTCAAAAACAGGTTTTGTCGCATCATGGAACGGCCCCATCCAGTCAAGCGCGCCGCGCTGTGCCGTCGTCGAACAGTTGGCATACATCCAGTCCATCCCGTTCTCCGCGAACAAAGGCATCAGCGACTGCGTCAGTTCTTCTACCGTTTCGTTAAACGCTTCCGACGGAGAATGCCCGTTTTCACGCAACACTTCATACTGCGCCGATAGAATACCCTGTATCGCTCCCATCAGCGTTCCGCGTTCGCCCGTCAGATCCGAATAAACTTCATTCCGGAAAGTCGTTTCGAACAGATAACCCGAACCTACACCGATCCCTAAAGCGATCACACGTTCTTTCGCACGTCCCGTCGCATCCTGATAAATGGCATACGAAGAGTTCAGCCCGCGTCCCTGAAGGAACATACGGCGCAAAGATGTTCCCGACCCTTTGGGCGCTACCAGGATAACATCCACATCCGACGGCGGAACGATCTGTGTACGTTCTTTGTAAGTCACTGCAAAACCGTGGGAAAAATACAACGCCTTACCTGCTGTAAGATGTTTTTTTACGACAGGCCACAATTCTATCTGTGCAGCATCAGACAATAAATACTGGATAACGGTAGCGCGTTCGCATGCCTCTTCTATCTCGAACAACGTTTCGCCCGGCACCCAACCGTCTGCAATCGCTTTTTCCCAGGTTGCACCCTTACGCTGGCCTACGATGACATTGAATCCGTTATCACGAAGGTTCAATCCCTGACCGGGACCTTGCACACCGTATCCGATAATAGCGATTGTTTCATCTTTCATTACCTCTCTTGCCTTTTCCAACGGAAA
>DOZP01000047.1:8106-11623 GCA_003517945.1 Porphyromonadaceae bacterium
TCCGCTATCTCTTAATCCAGTCGGCCATGGCCCGGCAGACCGCCTTGCCTTCATAGCTGATAGCCATATTATATTTGTCCGGTTCCATTTCTTGCTTATGCAACGCAAGCGGCATGCCATACCATCCTTCGGACAGGTAAGCGATTTCGAAACGCCGGATCTCCTTCTCTCTGAATAAGTCCAACTCAAATAAGTCCAGCATATGCTCCATATATTTGATGCTGTTAAAATGCCCATTTATATCAAGGTCGCTGTATTTCACCTGATAAGGAATACCCTCCGTCTCGTTTTCGACAGGAATAATCTTCCCCGGCTTCTCAACCGGACATGGCCGGTCCGATACATAAACACTCAACTCCTCAGCATCCAACGGAGTCGGACGGCGCGTCTGCATATCTATTGCAGCCCAGATGGAACGCGCAAAGACAACCGGACGACCGGCGCTATCCGCCAATTCGAAACAACGACTCGTAAAAAGCCGGCCAACCTCACTTATCCACGTATACAAAGTGATAGGCTCCGACATCTCCGGAAAACGATTTATCTCGATAGCTAACCGCGAGAGCACCCACGCGGTATGCCGCTCCGTCATGTCGCTAAATCCGAAACCTCGTTGCGAAGCATGATTAGACGCAGCATGCAACATATAGTTGCCGATCATCGGAATCGTAATACGGCCCCGGAAATCCAGCAAATAGGATTCTGTTACAAAATGATATATGCCTATTTTTTCCGGTTTATTCATTTTTTTCTCTCCAATTTAGACTCCATGGCCGCAAGCATATCGCTCAGGCGTTCCACCTTACTCTTGGTGATAGCGATACGTCCGGAACGGATAAACTGGAGCACGCCGATACGTTCGCTAAGTTCATGAAATAACGCCTGCGTTTCTTCATAATGTCCGTTCTTTTCCAATACGACACAATCTTCATTAATTTCCAGCACACGCGCATTATATTTCCGTATCAGTTCCTCGACCCCATCCATCCGGATAAAAAGCGCCGTACTCAGTTTATACAAGGCTATCTCCTGATACACCAGGTCTTCATCCGTATTATAATACGCCTTCAGGATGTCGACACGTTTATCTATCTGGTTAACTACCTTTTCTATCGTCACCTCGTCCGCAAATGTAGTAATCGTAAATTTATGAATGCCTTCTATGGCGGAAGGTGAGACCGAAAGCGTCTCGATATTCAGTTGTCTGCGGGTAAAGATGATCGTAATCTGATTCAATAACCCCACCGTATTTTCCGAAAAAATGATGACGGTAAAAAGTCTCTTGCCCTGTTCCGGTATTTTTTCTACCGGTTTTCCGGCTGATTTCTTGCTATTTATTTTCTTCCCTGTCGATTTCATAAGCCAACTATGATTAATTAAAATGAAGCCGGGAGGCCTGCCGTTATCTATCGTATTTTGTTAAAAAAGCATTTCCGTTATACAACCGCCCGCAGGAACCATCGGATAAACCATACCGCTCTTCTCCACATCAACAACCAAAAGATAAGACCCTTTGTAGTCCAGCATCTCCCGTATGGCGTCATCCAGTTTCTCCCTTTCTTTCACTTCGCGCGCACCGATCCTGAAAGCCCCGGCAATAGCGACAAAGTCGGGATTTTCCATTTCCGTCGCAGAATAACGCTCGTCAAAAAACAACTCCTGCCATTGACGAACCATTCCGAGAAAATGATTGTTCAACAGGATCATTTTCACCTCTAATTTTTCCTGCATAATCGTACCCAATTCCTGCAATGTCATCTGAAGTCCCCCGTCACCGACAAACAGGCACACGGTACGTTCCGGAGCGCCGATCTTTGCTCCGATAGCAGCAGGAAGTCCGAATCCCATTGTGCCAAGTCCCCCCGACGTAACAACACTACGCGTCTCCGTATATTTAAAATAACGGACTCCCATCATCTGGTTCTGTCCGACGTCCGTTACCAGAATGGCCCGGTTTCCCGTTGCTTCGGAAACCTTACGAACCACTTCCCCCATTCGAAGAAGCTCTCCCTGAGGATGTATTTCCTTTTCGATCACCTTCTCCTGTTCTTCTTTTTCATCCTGCTCAAAAGACGTTATCCATTTCCCATGTTCTGCCGGATTCAACAGCCGGGTTATTTTACGCAACGTATCTTTAGCATTTCCAAGCACTTTCACATCAGCCCTGACATTTTTATCCATTTCCGAAGCGTCAATATCAAGATGTATGATCTTAGCCTGCCTGGCATACGTTTTCAAATCGCCGGTAACACGGTCGTCAAAGCGCATACCTATTGCAATAAGCACATCGCACTCATTCGTTTTGCGGTTCGGGCCTATATTGCCGTGCATACCCAACATTCCCTTATTAAGGCGGTAATCAGACGGCATGGCCGACAAGCCCAGCATCGTCGAACCGGCAGGGATATCCGCTTTTTCAAGAAACGACTTCAGTTCCTTCTCCGCACCACTCAGAATGACCCCCTGTCCGACAAGGGCAAACGGTCTTTCCGCACGATTGATCAATTCAGCCGCCTCCTTCACCTTTTCCGGACTTATTTCAGGCCACGGCTGATAACTTCGTATAAAATCAACCGGTTTATATACATAATCCACCAACCCGACTTGCGCATCTTTTGAAATATCAATCACAACGGGACCGGGACGGCCCGCAGATGCAATATAGAACGCCCGCGACACCGCCCATGCGATATCTTCGGCACGACGCACCTGATAAGCCCATTTCGTGATAGGCAGCGTTATACCGATAACATCCACTTCCTGAAAAGCATCCGTGCCAAGCAATGACGACGGCACCTGGCCGGCAATAACGACCATCGGCGTACTGTCGAGCATGGCGTCGGCAATCCCTGTTATCGTATTAGTCGCGCCGGGGCCCGAAGTCACCAGTGCGACCCCGACCTTTCCGCTTACACGCGCATAGCCCTGTGCGGCATGTGTCGCTCCCTGCTCATGACGAACAAGTACATGGCGCAATTTATCTTTATAATCATATAATTTGTCATAAATCGGAATAGCCTGCCCCCCCGGATAACCGAAAATGCATTCAACACCCTCTGTTATTAATGTATTAAGCAACGCCTCCGAACCGGTCATTTTTCTTGATTCCATGTGTGTACATCGTTGTTTGTTATTTTACATCGTCAATTGCCCGCACCCCTCCTTTATCGGCCGAGGCAACCATCATCGAATAGGCCTGCAAAGCCTTTGATATTTGCCGGTCGCGAACCGGTTTCCAGGCCCCTTTTCCTTTCGCTTCCTCAGCCGCACGGCGAACAGCCAATTCGTCTTCCGTCAATTTTACACGGATTATTCTTGAAGGAATATCTATTTCTATGATATCCCCGTCTTTTACCAGTCCGATAGCCCCCCCTGAGGCAGCTTCGGGTGAGACATGGCCGATACTCAGCCCGGAAGTGCCGCCACTGAAGCGTCCGTCTGTTATAAGCGCACATTCTTTTCCCAGATGCATCGACTTGATATACGATGTCGGGTAAAGCATTTCCTGCATCCCGGG
>DOZP01000147.1:0-3810 GCA_003517945.1 Porphyromonadaceae bacterium
CAGGCCCAGGACGGTGAAAACAGCGGTTATGTGAATGCTTTCGAAGCAGACAGTGCAGTATGGTCTTATCTTTTTCATGATTATCGTGATCCCCCCCGAATAGTTAAACTGATATTGTCTGGTGATACCGTAATAGGCGATATCAGATGGAAGATGATTAAGATTATGTATGAAGATGATTTCACCAAATCGCTTGTACGAACGGACGGGAAAAAGGTCATCGTCAGAAGCTATCCCGGAGAATACAACGGATATTTACCTGACGAAGAAGTAATCATCTATGATTTTTCATTAAATACAGGCGATAGTGTTCTTATAAGTTACCAACCTTATAAGCCGGGTTATCATTACGAGCCATCATATAAGGAAGAAATCACCGGTATTGATTCGATTGTCCTGAATGATGGTCAAAAACATAAACGTATAAAATTCGGTCGGCAACATATCGAAGATTCCTCGATAGAAGGGATCGGCTGTGTTTTGAGATATAATTCTCACCTTTTTTTTATGTTACAGCCAGTTCCTACCGGCGATACAATGATTGGGCCGACATTTGTATGTTGTGAAGTGGATGGTGAGTTGCTATATCTAAGTCCGCTATTTTCGGATTGTGATATCTTTGTTGGAAACGAGCGGATTGAACCGGAAGATTTAAAGATTATTGCGGACAACGGGGTATTGCGCGTTGTATATTATGAAGCCGGCCGGTTTGACGTTTCCTTATACAACATGCAGGGAATGCTTGTCAAACAGCAAAATGACAATTCCGGAGAAGTGGTAATGCAATTATCGAATCTTGCTAAAGGTATCTATATCGTTTATATTACATCTGGAAATAAGACATATTCACAAAAAATATACATGAACTGAAAACAAATCATTTACTGCAATCCAAGAACAACTTATTAGAACCTCTTCAAGGAGTCAATTTCATCCGTTTTCAGGTGGTCACTTTGAACCGTTTCTATATGGTCAGTTTTTTCGCGTTCTTTCCTGCTTAAATCGTGAAAATATTTCGGAGAAATTATTATCAAACAGCAATATTGCTTGCAAAAAAAATGTTGTATATTTGCGTGAAAAATTCACGTAGTTATGCTGATAAGATTTTTTGTAAATAATGTTCTTTCTTTTGGCGACCAAAAAGAGTTTATGATGATTCCTAAGCCAAATGGAAAAAGATTAAAAGAACACAAGTATATTAAAGATGATTTCTCTGTATTGAAATTGTCATCAATATACGGGGCCAACGCTTCCGGTAAATCTAATTTAATCAATGCCTTAAAGATGATCCGTGATATTGTTGTAGATGAAAAATTATATTTACGACAAATCGAAACTCAGTTTAAATTTCGAGAAAGCGAGGAGATGCCACAAATCTTAGGCGTTGAATTTTTTCAAAATGAAAAGGCATACTATTATGCTGTGAAAATAACAGGAAATGTTATTGATACGGAAGAATTGTATGAATCGGGGTTAGGAAAAAGAGATGACATACTTATTTTCGAAAGAAAAACGACGAAAGAAGAAAAAACTTCTATTCGTTTTTTTGCAGGTTTTGAAGATAATAAAGAAAATCTTGTTTTAAAAAATGTCATTGAAAAAAATCTTTCAAAGCCGAACAAGCCGATATTAAAACTGTTAACTACTTTAGAGAGCCCGGATTTACAGAAAATCAGCGAACCTTTAAGTTGGTTTGAAGAAACATTGCAAATTATAGGGCCGGAATCAAAGCCTGCGGGTCTGGCCCATAGAATAGATATTGATTCTGAATTCAAAAAATATACACAAGATACTATTTGCGCTTTTCATGTGGGAATACATAACCTAAAAACAGAAAAGAAAACCATAACAGAATTTTTTGGTGAGGATAATAAGGAATTTACAAAGGAATTAATCCAAAATGTAGAATCGTCACCTAAAAAAATGATAGGAATANNAGGTTTCGAATTGGTAGTCATCAAAGAGAGTGATGAATATTATGTAAAGCAACTCAAGTTAGAACATGAAGGTAAAAATAGCAAAAAAGCATTTTTTGACTTAAATGAAGAATCTGATGGGACTATTAGACTATTAGATTTTATTCCGGCATTTAAGGATGTATTTTCCAAAGATAAAGTCTATATTATAGATGAAATAGAAAGAAGCATTCATCCTGTTTTGATAAAAGAATTAGTTCGCAAATTTTCTGAAGATAATTTCACAAAAGGACAGTTAATATTTACAACGCACGAATCAAATCTTTTAGACCAAAGTATTTTCCGTCAAGACGAAATTTGGTTTACTGAAAAAGACAGAAATGGTTGTACGGATTTATATTCTCTTAGTGATTTCAAGGAACACAGCACTATTGATATTCGTAAGGGATATTTAACGGGAAGGTATGGTTCTATTCCTTTCTTAGGTAATTTGCAGGACTTAAATTGGCACGCCTATGATACTAACGAATAGATTATTTCAAAGAGCGGCGCCAAGTCGGGATGCAAAGGTTTTCTATATCTTTTGTGAAGGTCGTTGCAGGGAAAACGAGTATTTCAATTATTTTGAAGAATTAGATTCTCGAATCATATTGAAAATTGTACCGCCGGAAGATTCAGACAACAATTCACCTGAAGGATTGTATAAAAAAGCATGTAATTTTCTTGTAAAGACAAAAGACAATCCCAATCCTCAATATGAATTTTCAAATGTCGATGAAGTATGGTTTGTTATAGACACCGACCAGTGGAAAGGTAAAATAGATAATCTACGGAAGAATTGCCTAAACCATGAAAGATGGATGGTTGCTCAAAGCAATCCCTGTTTTGAAGTTTNNATAGCCTGAGAACATCCGCTCAGCAACACCAGCGGTGGTTTGTGGTTCAAAGCAATCCATGTTTTGAAGTTTGGCTATATTATCATTTGCATAGCCAAAAGCCAAAACTGGAAGACGTTGAAAAATTTAAAGGATGGAAATCGTTTGTAAATAACTCTATTAGAGGTGGATTTGATTCGAGAAAGCATTCGATCTTTATCGGTACTGCAATAGAAAATACTAAGAAAAATTATTCAGAAACGAATGGAAAAATAGATATTGCATGTACGGAAGTATTTAAGCTTGCTGAAACCTTTTATCCATTTGTAAAATCGGTTATCGAAGAAGGATTAAAGCATTTGAGAAAATAGGGAAATAATAAAATAATATTTGGAAAATATGTTGTACAATGACTATATCTATCCCTTTGCCGTGTTACTTTCCGTTCCGTTTACACTTATCGGCGCCTTGTTGGCAATGGTGCGGGTGCAGGTTACACAACCGGACAGGTTGGGAAACTCTCTGAAAGCGATGAAAATAACATTTGATTATATGAAACAGATTAGTATGATATTCCTTGCCGTTGCAGTCCTGTCATTACCGGGGTGCGACGGTAATCGCCGTAATGCGGCGGAAACCGGACAGGAAGAAAGTGCGGTAAACAGTATGACACGCGAACAGATACAGGCTGCTTCGTTTGGCGACCTGTATGAGCAGATCCGTCCGGAAGATATTCCGGGAGATGTATTTACCCTTGTGAGTAAAGATTATACGGTGCTGACCGGAGGAACACCGGAGCATTACAATTCGATGATTGCCGGATGGGGCGGGTGGGGGACGCTGTTTGAAAAACCGGCCACCTGGTGTTTCCTGCGTTCGAACCGTTACACGCTGGAACTTATCCGGAAAAACCATACGTATACGATGTCTTATTTTGACGATGAATACAAGGAAGATATTATGCTCTTCGGCACACAGTCGGGGCGGGATGGACAGAAGATGAAAGAAACCAAACTGAC
>DOZP01000147.1:3938-13328 GCA_003517945.1 Porphyromonadaceae bacterium
GGAGAGATCACAAACGTCTGGATACGCAAATAGCCACACATAGCTATACCTGTATTTCAAGTGGCAGACGAAGGCCGGAAAGTTATTCTTTTCCTGTTTTAATCCAGGTCGCCTTTTTCCACAACCATTCTAACGGACCCTGACGATGTGAACGAAGCCACCAACGGCAAAAAAAGAACTGCAAAAGGAATATGCCTATTCCCATAAGGAAACATACTGTAACGCCGGTATGCCGGTAAAGTCCCAGTCCCCAGTTGTAAAACAGGAATCCCCCGATCAAAGACTGCGACAGGTAGTTTGTCAAACTCATGCGCCCGTAAGGCGCTAACCGATGCAAAACACGCCTGAACTTTGTCAGGTAAAAAACAAGTATTACCCCTGCAAACAGTATTCCTGTAAATGCAATATTCGAAAGTGACTTAAGGATAAGGGTAGAAGGTACAAGCAGCGATTCCCTGTTGATAAAGTCGGGAAGTATACCTATCAGACCATAAACCGGGAAAAAGGTTATGGTGGCTATGATAAATACGTTAATCCACCGTTTTATATTTTTTTCCGAACAGGAAAATCCGTTGCTACGTCCTATCAGCATGCCTGTCATAAACAGTCCAGCGGTTTGCGTAACCCTTCCATGTAATACCATCCAGCCCATATTTGCGATATTGCCCGTCCATATAGCCGTTTTGCATATTTCGAGGAAAGATCCTTCTTTCTGTGCCGTATTGACTATTTCCCAATATGGAATATCGAACCCGGCATTCATCATGTATGTGGGGTTGATGAGTGCATAAATCAGTTGTCCCCATTCAAGAGGTTGAAGTAAAAGAATGGCCGCTATAAACGCAACTGTGCGGGTAGAAAGGCGGCAGACTGCGATCAGTACATAACCGACCAAGGCATAAAGTACCAATATTTCGCCGGGGAATAAAGTCGAATTGATGCAGGCTATAATAAAAAGTAATACCAACCGCCAGGCAAACCGTCCGCGAAAATCTTTCCCTTTTTCTTTTTGCGAGTTATCCTGAATAAAAAAACTGAATCCGAAAAGCAACGCGAAGATGCAGTATGCCTTACCGGAAAAGGCAAAAAATACACTATCCCAGATTATTCTGTCCGTAAATATCAAAAACTTGCAGGTTTCTTCCGGGAAGCTATAGAGACTGAACCGTTCGATAAAGTGGACAAGGGTGATTCCCATTACAGCAAAACCACGCAATACATCCGCTATTTCTATGCGATGATTATGGGTTGGTGTAGTAGATAAGTGCATGCTTTTCAGAGTTAAAATGTTAATATATTCTCTTATAACAGGCGCAAATTTATCATAAATTTTCAAAATGTTACCTGAAATATATAATTTTCTTAGAGCCTGTTATCCGATTACGGGGATTTCTATGAACAAAGCGCCGGGGAAATGCTTGTGCAGATAGTGGGTGATGAATTGTCGGGTGTCGTTGCTGATGATTTGATCCTGTGTTTCGGGATACAGGTTATAGGCAATCATGTACAGGTTTATGTTTCTCCGGGCTATGGCTTCGAGGCTAAGTAATGTGTGATTGATGCTGCCCAGTCTGCCGGATGTGACTAAGATAACCGGATATTCTTTTTCCCCGATATAATCAATTGTCAGATAATCTTCCGTTAGCGGCACCATCAATCCCCCGGCTCCTTCCAGCAGGACGGCGTCGTAGCGTTCACTTAATATCCGGGTAGCATTTTCAATCCTGCCGAAATCGACCGGACGGTGATCCAGTTTTGAAGCCAGATGANNTGAGGTGAAGCCGGGTAGGAGAATATCTCCGGCATGGTGAGTCCGGCCTTATCTTCTTCCGTATGATCCATACGCATCAATTTTCGGTGGAGGTTGATATCCTCCGAATATCCGTTATTTCCGGTCTGGATCAGTTTTTGGGTGATTGTGCGGATACCCTTCTCATTCCACCGGCGGGCCAGGTAGCCGACGGCATAACTTTTTCCGGTATCCGTGTCTATGCCGGTTACAAAATATACGTTCTGTTTCATGTTTTTTTCTTTTGTGCAATGATATAAACCGGATGATAAGTCAGTATGACCTCGCCTTCATCGCCGTAGCGTGTACGATACTCGTCGCAAAAACGGATGAAGCGCGTCCGGGTCCACGGCTGTTGTCTGATCCCGGTCACTCCGGTCCGTTTCAGGTGATACAGGACATCTTTCGGATCCCCGAACCGTTTGCAAATCTTTTCTGCGGAGATGTACAACAGATGATACCGGTCAGACAATTTTACTTTCAGCTCTTCCGGAGAAAAATAAGGCAGACCCTGTCCGGTCAGGGCCGAAATTTCTTTCATGTTATCATTCCCGAATGTACTGAAAGCAAGTATTCCTTCCGTTGCCAGCAATGGATGCATCCGCGTAAAAAAAGCGTCCGGGTCTTTGAACCACTGAATAGCAGAGCAGGAAGCGATTACGTCATATATTTCGTTCGTTTGTCCGAACGGATACGTTTCCGCATCACCGGATCTGAAAATAATACGGTCGTTTACGATGTCTTTCAGTTGTTCATGCATTTCAGGACAAATATCGTTGAGGAGCATGCGTTCAGGCTTCAGTAAACCGATCAACATGCGCGAAAAAATACCGGTTCCGCAGCCGATCTCCAATATATTCCGTCTGTTTTCCTTCTGTATATACAATGCGAGGATGGAGGCCATTTTGCCGGCGATAAGCCGCTGCACGGTTGCTTCTTCTCCGTAACTCGACGCGGCTTTTGCAAAACGTTGCGCGATCAGTTTTTTATCCATCGGTTCTCTTTTCCTTTGCGAATAATTCCGGCCAAAGCGTATAGGGGTAGTGTGCGCAATGAACCGTTGTAATATTTTTCCCTTCCCATGCCGTTTGTTGGTTCGTTACCGGGAAAATTTTATCCTGCATCCCGATGTATATTTTGTTCCATTCAAAAGGCGGTTTATGTACATGCGGGAAATGTTGTATTTCCCGGGAGGATTCACCGGTGAAGCATGCCGGATATGCCTCGCCCGTATTTACTTGCATAGCATAAAGTTTACCGATCAACGTGAGTTCTTCGTGCAGGTCTTCCGTCGTTCGTAGCGGAACATGTTTCATAAAATGTTCCAGCGCCTCTTTCGAACCGCACATTCGCTTTCTGAATTTCCGTAATGTGTCTTCATTCAATCCTTCCAGTGTTCCCCGGAAAACGGCAGTGGCAATTCCTCTTTCATCATCTATCGGCCAGGGGGTTCCGTTGACAGCAATACTTTCCGAAACCGGCAGGTTCCGTCCGGACAAAATACGGGATGCCGCCCAAACACCCATCGACCAGGCTACGACCCGGATTTGCCGGTAAGGCGCCAGTAACGAGTCGTCGAATGACAGCGAACGATAATCGTAACAGATCATGCAATCTTTGTCAACCGGAAGGTATTCCAGAAACGGACGTTCGTCCATTCCCCAGCCGGCGAAGAAAAGCAGTAAATCCGCAGCCGCTTTTTCCTGTTTTTTTATCGTGTTTATTTTCTTGATTATCATAATAAAGAGATCAGTTTTTCAATTTCTTCCATACGAACGGACGCAGTCAGTGATATACGGATACGCGAAGTTCCTTCAGGCACGGTAGGAGGACGTACCGGAAGCATATAGAAACCTTTCCGTTGCATTTCTTCCGCTTTCAGTACCGTTTTCCGGCTGTCACCAATCATTAACGGAATAATATGGCTTGAAGAAGGACAGCTATATCCCTTGGCAACCAGTTCTTCCCGCAGGCGGTTGCCGATCGTTTCCAGGTGTTTCCGCCTGCCGCCGAAGCCTGCCGATTTTTCCAGTACGAAGCGCGTCCACATCAGATTGACGGGCGGAAGCGCCGTTGTAAAGATCAGTGTCCTCATTTTGTTCACCAGATAATCGCGTATCGTTTTCCGGCAAATAAGGTATCCGCCGACAGAGGCTAATGCTTTGCCGAAGGTTCCGGTAAGGAAATCAATATCGGCCATACATCCCTGTTCTTCGGCACATCCGAGGCCTGTCGCTCCTTTCACGCCTATGGCATGCGCTTCGTCTACATACAACATCACATTCGGATATGATTTTTTTAGCGTAACCAGTTTACGAAGGTCCGTTTCATCGCCGTCCATACTGAAAATACTTTCCGTCACAACAATGATCCGTTCGTAATCCGTGTGGTTTTTACGAAGTAGCGAGTCCAATTGTTCATAATGGTTGTGACGATAACGGATGTGTGCGGCCGGCGACAGGCGAATGCCGTCTATCAGGCTGGCATGAACCAGTTTATCTGCCAGAATCAGGGTTTTATGGTTACTGACGGCCGGGAGTATTCCCGTATTCATGTGATAACCGCTGTTGAATACCAGACTGTCTTCCGAACCGAACAGCCGGCTAAGTTGTTGTTCCAGTTCGCTGTTTGCCGTGAAATTACCCGTCAGCAGGCGGGACGAAGAGGAAGACGGCAGGAAGTTTTCCGGTGTCAGGCTTTCCAGAAATGTTTTTCGCAATGACAGGTCGGATGCAAGTCCCAGATAGTCGTTCGACGAAAGGTTCAGCATTTGTTTATCTCGTAAGGTCACATCTCCGCCCCGGTGTATTATTTCCGGCAGACTACGCAAGTTACTGTTTTCTTCCAGTTGCCGTAATTCTTCCTTATATATATACAATAAATCTTGTGCCATTATTTTAATTCGTTTATTATTTTTATCAATGCGCCGGTCAGTACCGTCAACTCTCCGGGTTTGATAATAAAGGGGGGCATGATATAAACCAATCGTCCGAATGGTCTCACCCATACTCCTTCTTCTACAAACCGGCGTTGCATATAAGCCATATCAACCGGATGATTCAATTCGATCACGCCGATAGCGCCGAGTACGCGTACTTCTTTTACCTGCGGGAGTCCGGAAGCAGCGGCCAGCTCTTTTTTTAGTTGCGCTTCAATCCTTTTTACCTTCTGTTCCCAACCGTATGAAAGCAGCAATCCGGTTGAAGCGTAAGCTACCGCACAAGCCAGCGGATTACCCATAAATGTCGGACCATGCATGAATACTCCCGGTTCGCCGTCGGATATGGTATTTGCCACCTTATCATTCGTCAGTACGGCTGATAAGGTCATATATCCGCCTGTCAGTGATTTGCCGATACACATGATGTCGGGTTCCACGCCGGCATGTTCGCAGGCAAATAATTTACCGGTACGTCCGAATCCGGTTGCAATTTCATCCAGAATCAGCAGCAGATCGTGTTTTTTACATAATGCAGCCACTTGCCGCAAATATTCCGGATGGTAAAAACGCATACCTCCGGCGCCCTGCACAATCGGTTCCAGTATCACTGCCGCCAGCTTTTCCCGATGTAATTCGATCATTTCTTTCATCGGCAGTATATCGTTCTCATCCCATGTATCATAAAAGCCGGCGGAAGGAGCAGGCGCAAAATAACGCACCGGAAGCGATGAACCGAAAAGATGATGCATGCCGGTAATCGGGTCGCAGACTGACATGGCGTTCCACGTATCTCCATGATAACCGGAACGGATGGTGATAAAGCCGTTCTTTTCTTTTTTTCCTTTAGCGTATCCGTACTGGATCGCCATTTTCAGTGCGACTTCAACGGCAACCGAGCCGGAATCCGCATAGAAAATTTTCTGTAAAGAAGGGGGGGTGATTGCTAACAATATTTTCCCCAGCCTGATCGCCGGATCATGTGTCAGCCCGCCGAACATCACATGCGACACCCGGTCAATCTGCGTTTTTGCCGCTTCATTGAGCACCGGGTGATTATACCCATGCACAGCGCACCACCATGATGACATCCCGTCGACCAACCGCGTGCCGTCGTCCAGTTCAATCACACATCCGTCCGCACGTTTCACTTTATAGGCGGGAAGGGGATGTGTTGCAGACGTATAGGGATGCCACAGGTGATCTCTGTCAAATGAATCAGTAACCATATTAAAATCAGTTACTTTACTGCCGGTTGCCATGTGTTCGTTTTCAGTCGTTTCAGCCGGATAATATTTCTCAATGAGGCGTTTATCTTCCGACACTTTCGATCCCAGTGTTGTCAGCATATCCCCGACAATGGCTGAATTAATGCCGATGTATAATGCTTTTTCCATTGCTGCTTTAGAAAGTTGCGAACGTCCTCCTGCAAATCGCAGGAAAACGTCCGGATTGATCAACCGGAAAAGGGCTATTGTTGTTAATACCTCTTCTTCGGTCAGTGGCGTCGTTGCTTCCAACGGGGTGCCCGGTATGGGTTGTAACAGGTTGATCGGAATCGATTGAACCGCCAGTTCTTTCAGGGTAAAAGCAAACTCAATGCGTTGTTCCATACTTTCGCCCATTCCGATAATTCCGCCGCTACATATTTGCATACCTGCTTTCCGGGCTGCCTGTATTGTTTCGATCTTTTCCTGCAACGTATGTGTGGAACACAAGCGGGGGAAATAGGACGGCGCCGTCTCCAGATTGCAGTGGTAACGGTTTACACCGGCCTCCCGGATCAGGCGGAGTTCTTTTTCATTCAACAGTCCAAGCGATGCGCACAGTTGAATAGAAGAATGTTCCCTGATATACCGGATATTTTCACCTATTCGCTCCATATTCAGCCGGTTGGGCTTTCGTCCGCTCGTCACCAATGAAAAACGATGAACTCCCTGTTTTTCATTGTATTGTGCCTGGCGAAGACATTCGTGCTTATCTACCAACTCATACGTGTCGATTTTTGTTTGATAGTGAGCTGATTGTGCACACCATTTGCAATCTTCCGGACAACGTCCCGACCGGGCATTGATAATAGAACACATATCGAACTTTGCCGGAGCCATCCGGAGCGTTATCTCGTGCGCTACTTCGTACAAAGCCGTTTTTTCGGTGTTCCGGGCAATTTCCTGCGCCTCTCCGGGGGATATACAGCCTCCGGTCAATATCCGTTCTCTGATTTTGTGAATCATATCCTGAAATTATATTATATATGTAAATAAAAAGCCGGACAGATAGGTGTATGCTATCTGTCCGGCTGTATTTTCATCCGGTTTATTGAATACAAAAGAGCTACTACCACAGGTTTCGCTTACCGTCTGCGGTTGAATGAGCCTGTTTAATAGCCTGAGCAGAGAAGCCGGCCCATCCGTTTCTTCCTCTTTTTCGCAGCTATCCGGTTCATCGGTGTGTTTCCGGAGCGGCATGGCCAGTGACGGTTTTTGTTTTTTCAGAGAGGCATCGCTCACGCTTTTATTGATCTTCCTGATCGAAACGCAACGACCTATACTGCAAAATACGGCATATCGTTTCCGTGACCAACGACGGAAATGAATAACGGATGATTGTATCCGGGGCGCTTTTCTCATTTGATTCATATTCAGTTGCAAAGATAATATAAGCCAGGAGTAATACAAAGTGAATAGGACACTTTTTCTCCGTAGCCGGTCCGTCGTAAATTATTTTTCCGGCATTCCAGAATCTTTTCAGTTTTATAGCTCAACTTTGCACCAGTCAAATTTTAAAATGATAAAAAATGAAAGTGACAAGATTTTTAATGATTATAATTTTTGCGTTTACTGTTATAGGTACGGCAAAAGCCGATAATGACAGACCTATCCGCTTTGAACAATTGCCGGAAAAGTCAAAGGAGTTTATCCGTAAATTCTTCAGCGAAAAAGATATCTCATATATTAAAATGGAAAGTGAGTTCTTATTCAAATCGTATGAGGTGTATTTTGTGGACGGAAGCAAAGTTGAATTCGACAAAAGGGGAGAATGGGACAATGTAGAATGTAAGAAGAGAAAAATTCCGGACGGAATAGCTCCGGACAAAATAGCTCGGTATGTGGAAAAGAATCATTCGAATTCTAAAATAATTAAAATAGATCGCGATTCGAGAAGTTATGAAATAGAGCTGGATAATAACGTTGAAATAAAGTTCGATATGCGTTTTAACGTTATAGAGTATGACGATTAATGGTTCCGTATAATTTTAATATTCAATATAAAAATAGATAATCGTATGAAAAAGTGTATTTTTTTAATTGCCTTTTTAGGCTTGGCATTTACTTTCAATGCATGTGACGACAATGATGTCCTGATCGGAGAAAACGGACTGCCTCAGGAAGCAAAAACATTTATTGCAACTCATTTCCCCTCTGCAAAATTCGTATGGGGCGAAAGAGACAATGAAGGCTATGATGTGCGTCTGGATAATGGTTTTGAACTTGAATTTTTAAAAGACGGAACATGGGACAATGTGGATAGCAAGCATGTAAGGGAAGTTCCCGCTTCTATTGTAAGTTTGATACCGGAAAGCATTTCCGGATACATATCTGAAAACCATCAGGGAGCAGTTATTGCCAAAATTGATAAAGAGTATGACCGGAAAGGAAGGCATACCGGATATGAAATCGAACTCAACAATTATCATAATGACCTGTTGTTCGGTTCGGAAGGTAATTTTATCCGTTATGATTACTGAAAATAAAGAACAATATGAACAATAAAATCTTATTAAAAATGAAGAGAAAAATTCTATTATTAAGTGTCTCTGCCGTACTTTTTTCACTATCTGCATGTGATAGTGATGATAAAATGACTAATAAAGATGGTGAAATTGAGCTGCCTTCAACAACAAGAACGTTTCTTGATGTTTGTTTTCCGGGACAAGCCATCGTGAATACCCATAAAGATAATGATGAATACAAAGTTTATTTCAAAAACTATAAAATTGAATTTGACAGAAACGGAGTATGGAAACAAGTGGACGGGAAACAAAAGCAAGGTGATTATAAAGCTATACCCCAATTCTTTTTGAACGAAGAAATGCCGGAAGAAATTGCAATGTGGATCATGCTGAATTATCCGAATACATTTGTGGTGGAAATAGAGAAAGAGCGTGAAAACGGCATTTATACCGGTTATGACATTGAACTTAGTAATGGTACGGATGACTTGAATTTTGATCTGAACGGAAATTATATCAATGGTTCCAATCCGTTTGGCCCGGTCACATTGCCGGAAAATACGAAGGCTTTCCTGACTACTTATTTTGCAAATGATGCTATCGTAAGCCAAAGGAGAGATGATAACGGAGGCTATGAAGTAATACTGAAAAGTGGTATAGAGATTGATTTTGACGGCCAGGGCGTATGGGATAATGTAGACGGAAAATTTGAAAACAGACAATACAAAGCATTGCCGGAAGTATTTCTGACAGCAGAATTACCGGCTGTTTTAATGACATTTATAAAAACAAATTACCCGTCTGATGAAATCATAGAAGTCGATAAAGAACACGAGAGAAATATCATGACAGGTTACGAAGTTGATCTGAGCGGAGGGGCCGAACTGGATTTTGATACGCAAGGAAACCTGAGAGGAAACGGCGGAATTT
>DOZP01000147.1:13429-19990 GCA_003517945.1 Porphyromonadaceae bacterium
ATCAGGTTGACGGAAAAATTATGAAAGGGAATTATAAAGCCGTACCCGAAAGTTTTCTTAGAATAGAACCGTTAAACCTGATAGCCGATTATGTGTTGAAGCAATATCCGGGCGCACAGATATTAGAAGTTGAAAAAGAATATAATAACAATCGGCATACAGGTTACGAATTTACATTGGACAATAATGTCGAGTTGGATTTCGGTCTGACAGGACCACCATCACCCGTTATTCCCGGTGGTGGAGGTAGCCAAAACCCTGGAAATGATCCGACTGTTGTTCCCGGTGGAAATAACCCGCCTGTTTCCGGCGGAGGCAACCCGGCCACCGGAAATAACAACTTACCTCAGACGGTTCAGGCATTCATAAACGCTCATTTCAGGAATGTTGAAATACGTTATACCAAACAGGAAAGAGATGAATATGAAGTTTATCTGAACGGGTATGACCTCGAATTTGATTTGCAGGGTAACTGGAAAAAGGTTAGTTCTGTCGGTTACGCAAAGGTGGCTCTTCCCGAAAGCCTCCTGTTTCTGAGCCCGGTAAATAATATTAATAATTATATCCGTACAAATTATCCGGGAAGATATATCATTGAGATAGAAAAGGATTATGATAATAGAAAACTAAATTACGATATAGAGCTTGATAACCGGAAAGAGCTTGTTTTTAATGCTGATGGACAATTTGTCAGGGTAGATTATTGATTTAAAAACCGAATGTCATCATGAAAAAGGTGAGTGTGTCAATACGTAGTTTTTGACACATTCACTTTCTTTTTTCAATAATCTTAAATCTATATACTATATTTGCAATACGGTAGAATCATGTGCCTGTCATTGATAATGGCACGTGCAGCGGAGTTATTGGGATGAAAAATTCGTTTATATTACTTCACATTGCTATTTTTCTGGCAAGTTGTTCGGGAATATTCGGGAAGTTGATCCAACTGAATGAAGTCTTTATCACATGGTATCGCATGTTCCTCGCTGCGATTATCATGCTATTTATCATGCTGTTTAATAAAAAGCGACTCCGGTTGACGGGTGAAAATGTAAAGATTGCAGGCGCAGGATTTATACTCGGCCTTCATTGGATTTTCTTTTATGGCAGTATCCGGTATGCCAATGTATCGGTGGGAGTGGTCTGTTTTTGTCTCTCGGGTTTCTTTACGGCATTGCTTGTTCCGTTGATCCGGAAAATCCGACTTTCCGTCATCGAACTATTGCTTAGCGGTTTGACGATCGCAGGCATTCTTCTGATTTTTCATTTTGACAGTTCATTCCGGACAGGAATTACGCTGGGAGTTATTTCGTCGTTGCTCTTTGCGTTGTTTACGGTTTTAAACGAAGGAATCAACAAAGTGAATGATATCAGGAAGACTACGACCTGCGAGATGCTGGGCGGAACGATCGGTATAGGCGTATTACTACCGGTATATCTCTATTTTTTTCCGGCCGGCCGGATACTGCCTCAATCCATAGATTTCGTTTATTTATTCATACTATCGCTTGTGTGCACAGTCAGTATGTATCTGTTGCTGAACAGGGCGCAGCGGAACGTATCTGCGTTTACCGTCAGTCTGAGTTTTAACCTTGAACCGATATATGCGATTGTGCTGGCTGTTCTTATTTTTGATGAGGACAGGCAACTAACCACCTCTTTCTGTATAGGACTGGCTCTTATTATCCTGTCATTATTACTTCAAATGCTACGCGTCATCATACATAAGAAGCAGGGAGCAGTAAATTCGTAGATAAACATATTAATATATACCGATATAATATTGGTCGGCTCCGGTACCGACGAGGCTTGAACCTTTGGTTCCGTCTTTGCTGTCCGAATTTATATCAAATATATAGATGTTTCCCGCTTTTCCTACCGGAGACAGCGCGATATAGAATTCGTTGTCTTTTACTACGGCATTTTGATATTGCTGTAACCATAAATCATCCGGCACATTAAGGTCAATTGCCGTTCCTTTATTCAAATCCATTTTAGCGACTTTCCACATGGAAGAATAAGAGGGGGCTCCATTGGGATCTTCTCCGATTTGGATTTGTTCTTTTGTCAGATCTTCGTAAGGAATATAAGCGATGCCGTTTCTGGCATAGAAAAATCCATTACTCTTGGCCGGTTTATCAATCAGTTTACTCAGGTTGAAATCATACGATGTATCGTATTCTCCGTTTTTGATTTTGACAATATGCACTTCATTTTCGCCGGTATCTTTGCTTACGCCGCTAACCATCTGCAAAATTTCACCTGCTTCATTCACGTGTTGTGTCGGGGTACGATAACCGTTTGTTGAACCTTGTACATGCGCGGTTGAAATAACAGTTGCGTTTGACAATGAAGGATAATCGACAACCAAGGTAAATGTTCGATCGGTCGCAACGCTTTTCGCCGTCTCAGCATTGAATTTGCTGACTGCTGCGCCGTAATACAATTTATTTCCTGAAATAACAGGGCAATCGATGCGAGAAATATAATAACCTGCTTTAGCCAGCGTTTCATCCATTGTTACTTCCAATTCTTTGTTGAAAACAGGCATCGTCATACTTTCCAATTCCAGTATCCCGACACTTGCAATCATTTTGTGCCCTTTATAAGTTGAAGCGTCGTTTTCATCTTCATATTGTGCCGTTGCACTGATGTAGTGAACGGAAGATTTTTGTTCATTTAGCAGCGTAAAACGTACTGTTTTTGTCCCCAATGAAATAGACGCATCATATTTCCCGACTTGCTGATAATTATCTTCACCGGCGTAACTCAGTTTTTCAATTGTTCCTACCGTATAGTTCAAACTGTAAATAGTTCCGCCATCCGCAGAAGCAAATATACGTGCCGTGCGCGATGATTCCAGTTCCCAACCTTTATTTGACGTTATTACGGCATTTTTCAGGTCGGAAACCCCTTGTACCAAAGTGCCCGAAGGATTGCCTGTTCCATTCGCAAATGCAATGTGAAAATCACCTTTTTTCTCATTAAACGGTAGTTCATTATCATTTTCATCTGAACATGAAGCAAACAAAGCCAATGTCACCGTACCGACTGCAAAAATGTGTCTGAATGTTAAGAATCTCATACTGTTTTAATTTATTCGTTATACTTATATTAAAAGATGCCATATATCGATTTTCTAAAAAATGAAATAGGTTACTTTGGCATAAAATGCCCTTCCCGGTTTTTGCAAACCGTAATTATCAAATATCTGCTCATCAAAAATGTTCTTTGCATCAAGACTGACTGCGAATTTGTTTTTCGGAAACGTATAGGTAAGACCTAAATCCATCGGATACTGTGCCGGAA
Source organism: Porphyromonadaceae bacterium (assembly GCA_003517945.1). Taxonomy (GTDB): domain Bacteria; phylum Bacteroidota; class Bacteroidia; order Bacteroidales; family Tannerellaceae; genus Tannerella. The sequence goes on from DOZP01000147.1 coordinate 16,742, forward strand.
TATAATCGCGGTTTTTAGAGCCTACATTCGACCAGTTTCGATAAAACCCGTTTACATGGTTCATGTTGAAATGGATGGACGCGTGAGAATCCCTCATGAAAAGATTATTAATGAAATACGTTGCCTGTCCGTTATATTTGAACGATGGCTCGTTCCGTATCTGCATACGGTAATAATTATAAGGTTCTCCTTTTTGATTATATTTCGTATTAAACAATACATCAAATTTGGATATGTTAAATCTCACATTTAGCTTATCGGCATAATAGTAAGTTAATTCCGCATCAAATCCTTTGGTCAATACGGCCTCTAAGTTTTCTGCCTGGGTATATTCATTTCGTCCTTCTTGTATTGACTCACGAATCATATCTTTCGTATCGCGAAAATAGATAGATGAATTGATTCCGAATGCGTGTTCTTTCAGTTGATAACGATAGCTGAAACCAAAATTGGCGTTCCAGCTTCTTTCGGGTTTCAGGCCGATAGCCGCTAACGAATTGTCCGAACCGTTTCCAAACAATTCATCCGCGCTTGGAAGGCGCAAAGCTCTTTCTGCCGAACCCAATAGGTACAGATCGGACCGTAAGGCAAACGACAGCGTCAATCCGTAACCGCCGTGATCGACTTTCTTATCGGTCGTATTGATTTTGTACTGCTTTTCTGCCGAATCGTAATATGGTTCGTTTGCCGTAACCTTCTGAAAATAATGTTTGTAAAACAAATTCGTTCTTAATTTGTTTGAAAACGCAAGATTCTCATACGTAAAAGCCAATACGTTTTTTTGCAAATCGCGTGTGTTTCGTAACTTCTGTATTGCTTCCGGCTGATATTTGTCGGAAACCTTCCGTTGAAAATCGTTAAACAACAAATTAGCGAAAAAGGTATGATTTTCATTGATTCGATAGCTTAAGCTGCTTCGCGCCATCAATGCTTCGTCGTTGTTTTTCGCCGTGGTCTTCGCGCTCCCCGATTCGGCGCCGCTGGTGTATTTGACATACGAACCGTCGGGATACCTGATCGGCCCGGCCCAGTCATACATAATACCTACCGTATCAATCACTTGCCGCTCCAGGAAAGAATAGCCGGCATTGACTTTAAACGTAAGTCCGTTCAATAAAAAATCGGCCTTACTGTAGTTTAACGTAAAAACATCCGATTTGCGTTTATTGTGCCTGTCGCCGTATACAACCTGCATGGTGGCTCCGTTTTGCATTTCCTGACGGTTTTGAGATAAAACAGTTCCAATCATCAATTGATCCGCCCATTTGACATTGGTAAATCCGAAATCGAACTTTCCGCCGTACGATTCGTATGCATCGTGGAAACGTTTCACTTTTTTTCCATCTGATTTTATAACGGTTCCATCGTATTTCTTAAATTCAATATCGTCTCCCCATACTTTGTAGTCGTTATCACTGTAATTGTAAAACGCGGAACCTTCGAATGTCAATCCGTTATCCCATCTGTAACTCCCCGCTGCATTCCATTGATGCGTATTAAACGAACCCAAAGAATAAGAAGTAGTCAATGCGTTTTTTCTTCTTTGTTTTAAGATGATGTTGATGGCGCCGCCCAAGGCGTCTTCGGCTAAATGTCCCGGCACAACACCTTTGTACACTTCAATACGTTCAACTAACGCAGGAGGGATACTGCCGAGTGAAAAAGCAGGCCCGTAATTTGATGCGGGAACGCCATCAATGAAAATTTTTATGGCTTCACCCGAAAGCCCGTTGATATTGTATTTTACGCGTGAACCCAATCCGCCGTCCTGACGGATCCGGACTCCAGCCGTACGATCCAGTAGCTCATTTGTCCGGATTGACTGAACTGCCATCTTCTGAGGTTCTATTACATTGACAGCAAACCCTTTGATTTCAATTTCTTTTTTCTGACTATTAGCGCTGACAACGACTTCGTTCAAATCAAAACTGGACGGTTCAACGACTAATACAATCGGTTGAGAATTATTTTTTACTTCTATATGAAAGGACTGTTTTTTTATTTCAATTGAAAGAACTTCAAGTTCATGTTTTCCATACTCCACTCCGGATATTTCAAACCTGCCTTCTTCATCGGTTATCGAATGTTTATTCGTTTTTTTAATGACAACTACCGCATCCGGGACAGGATTTCCGTCTTTCAGTTTTACGATACCGGTTAATGACGTTGCTTGTGCTATTGCTGAAAGCGAAAAAAAAAGCACAAAAATAAATGTTGTATAATATCTCACAGATTTTATGTTTAAAAAATGTTGCTAATATTGATGCAAACAAAAAGTGTGATAATTGTTATAAGCCACGACTTCTTTCTTGCTAATTCGGACTGCAAAGATCCGGGTAATGTCCTTTTTTATCAATACCTGATAATTGGTATTTCTTAATGGAATTTATACCCGGTATTGGGGATATTCCAAGTAGGAAATATAGAATGATGAGAGAGCCGGTTCGTATAAATTTTTGAGGAAAAATGTTTTATCGTCCCTATAAATGGCTATCGAAACGGGTAATCACATCTGTCTTTTAGCTATTTATCGGGATTGGCGTATTTTCTGCTTATATCTACCTTTGCAGCGTTTCTTTGGTAAATATGAAAGTAGTATACATTAATATTATCGAACAATTACCGCTTCCGAAATTAACAGGCAAGATCGTATAACTATTAAAAAAATAAACAAATGATTAAATTATTCATAGAACTACTCGTTTTTTTGCGCACTTGTGCGCCGCTACTCACTTCGTTGGCTGTTCTCGCCCTATTGTGTGTGTTGCTATCCAAATCAATAAAAAGACATGCCATCGTGTATTATACCGTATTTGCAATACCGTTTTTTTTAGTCGCTCTTCCGTCCGTTGGCAGGTTATTTGGTATTGAGACGCTAAGTTTTAACAGGATACCGTTTCTGGGGGAAGTTATAAGGGATTATATACACATGGGTACATTCGGACATCCTTTGCTGATTATCATCATGTATATCGGAGCGTTGAATCCTAAGAATCAAAATGTTAAAAAACTGCTATCCATACGTAAAGAGCTGTCTATCATATCCGGCTTTGCCGTTTTTGCGCATTCCCTGGTTCGCGTTATCAACAATCTGCCGGGCTCGTTTACGTTTTTCGCCAATCATACCGAATACATGGAAAATACCAAAGTAGTAAGCGAACTGGGCGCGGGGATAAGTAGTTTCAGTTTTATACTGGGCGTTCTTATGCTGGCGATATTCATTCCTCTCTGGATTACTTCGTTTGACGG
>DOZP01000303.1 GCA_003517945.1 Porphyromonadaceae bacterium
GTACGCATCGTTCGCCTGAAGAAACCGACCTGACTATTTTGGAGATATCTTATAAAATAGGTATGAATGATCCCTTTTACCTGAGTAAATGTTTTAAAGCGCAATTCGGAAAATCGCCTTCGCAGTATCACAAAAGGGAATAAAGTCCGGCCATATTACCGGACTATTTTTATGGATTAGCTATTCTTTTTCAAAATGTCCGGCAACGCGGAAATCATGTAAAACGGAAGGTTTATAAGGCGGAAAGTTTTATGGCTTTGGGTCTTTGCTTCGTCAATGCCATACTTCCCCGTCCAGATCCGGACAGCGATGTCGTGTGAAGTTTCATCCATGAATTGATGCAGTGATTTCAGGTGGGCATTGTGTCCGCTTTTTACTTCAATCGGGATTATTTTACCATCGAACCGATACGCCAAATCCACTTCGGCTGAGCTGCCTCGTTTGGCGCGTACCCAAAAGTTGCGTTTTACGCCTACTTCGAACGAAAGCGTTTTCAGTTCCTGTGCGGCAATCTGTTCCGCTGCTTTACCTTTCCATGTATCCATCAAATCGCCTGATACTATATATTCTTTCCGGATCTTCGCCGCATAATTGACTAATCCGGCGTCGAGCCAAAAAAGTTTGGGGGCTTTTTTAAGATCGGAAATCATCGGCATTTTAGCGCTTGTCAGGGGGTAAACCAACTCAAGCAACATGGCTTTTTCCAACATCCGGAAAGCCTCGCCTGTTTCCCTCGCCTTGTACGAAGAACCGCCAAATCCACCCAGCGCAATGGTTTCACCCGAAAATGTCCAGCCCTCTTCTAATATATAGCGGATAACCGATACTTGCGTATTATTTTTTGCATACTTTTCCACGTCGTTTTTATAGGCGTTCAACAAGCTGTTATAAACCCTGTCAAGCATAGTTAGATCTCTTTCGGAAGTGTAACGCGATACTGCTTCAGGCATGCCGCCTATCAGTGAATACCGGTTAAATAGATTATTCAACATGTCATGGAATACATCCGGTAAAGCTGCGTCGCGTATGGGTTCCAAAAAACGTTTCTCACCGACGGCATTCAGGAACTCAATGAATGAACAGGGATGCAATGCCATATATTGAACCCTTCCCACCGGTAGCGAGATATGACTGTCCAATATGGTTTCCAAAAGCGAACCGGCGGCAATCACATGGATTTCCGGTAGTTCTTCGTAAAAATACCGCAACAACGACACGGTGTGCGGCGAATTTTGAATTTCATCAATGAAAAGCAATGTCCGGCCTGCGTTTCTTTTTATGTTGGCGTACAAAAATAATAAAGGCAACAGTTCTTTGACATTGTCGGTAGACTCGAACAGCTTCCTGGCGTCTGATTTTTCCAAATTAACCGAAAGGTAGTTCTCAAACTTTCCCGCAAAACGGTTCACAATGGTTGTTTTGCCAACCTGCCGGGCGCCCCGCAATACAAGCGGTTTGCGGTATGGATCGTTTGCCCAATGCTCCAATTCTTTTTCAATACTGCGTTCAAACATAATCCTCTTATTTTGATGGTGTAAAGATACGGAAATGTTTCATTGCATGGGTATATTTTGCTTAAAAATGTTCCATTGCATAGGTATATTTCCGTCAAATTTGTTTCATTGCATGGGTATATTTTCTTGGGAAAGGGAATAAATTCTATTGTTCCTTATTCAAAAAATAATTCACTTTTTTGTGAATAAGAAAACAGATGCTTATCTTTGCAAAATCAACTAATGTGAAATGGAAGTTACTTTTGATAAAAAATATTTGCAAGAATTGTATCAGACGGGCAAAACAACTGACAAAAAATATCGTTTTCAACCCACTATCATTCGCAAGTATACACGTATCATCGACTTGATGATTGGCCAACCTGATACATTGGCTCTCAAAAAGTACAATGGACTGAATTATGAAAAGTTGAAAGGCGATAAGGCCGGGCTGTCATCTGTTAGAGTAAACGACCAATACCGCGTAGAATTTGAAGAAAAAACAATTGATGGACAAACGGTTGCCACGATATGTAATATAGTAAAGTTGTCAAACCATTATAAATAAATTAGATATGATTACCATTCAGGGCGTTGCCTCCAATATGATTGCAAACAACTTGGAACCGGCTTATCCGACCCACCCCGGCGAAGTGTTGAAAGATGAAATTGAGTACCGCGGCATTTCACAACGCAAACTTGCCGCCGAAATGGATGTGTCATATACACAACTTAACGAGGTGTTGAATGGTAAAAGACCGGTAAATACCGAATTTGCCTTGCTCATAGAGGCCGTGTTGGATTTACCCGCAGAACCGCTACTTAAAATGCAGGCGCGTTATAATATGATTGTTACCAAACGCAACGGGAAATTTATTGAAAAATTGAATCGCGTGCGTAAACTTTCCGCCGTGCTTTAATAGTAAATTATTAAAGGAGACTCTTCTCTTCTCCTGTTTTTTTGTTCTAATCGTTGATATTTTCGATTATTTTCGATGCAATAATTTCTTGTCCTTTTGCACTCATGTGAACGCCATCCGAACTGTAATAATCCAAAATGCCAAGCAAAGGTTGATAAACATTAATAATGTTGAATTTCTTCTTTTTGGCAATCACTATCAACGGAAAACCTCATACGGTAGAGTTATTTGATCTGCCGGTCGAAAAAATTAAGTGTATTGAAGCCTGCTTTGGGAGGAATTGGATCACGGAGCCTCAAGTGTTGTCGGAAACAAGGCGACCCGCCGAATCGAATGTTCGGGTAGCGCAGGCAGCATACACATTTCCCATGTCGGTTATATGGGGCATAAGGCTTCTTTGCCGGATGTGATAAATGTATTGTCGCAGGTTCTCAGCAAGCCCGAAAAGGGTCGCAAGCCGGACGATTCGTTTCCACTGCTGCTGATCCGTACGGGAGAACCGTTTATCGGCGAATTTAGTATTAGCTTAATACCCATAGAGAAATAGAAAAACAGATTGCAGGATGTTTGTGAAAAAAGTATATCTTTGCCGCGAATAAATAAAGAGAAACACAATGAAAGATTTGAATAAAGAAACAGCCGTAAAGAAAGTGCGTCCGGAACGTATCATTCAGTTTGGTGAAGGGAATTTCCTTCGCGCTTTTGTCGATTGGATCGTTTATAATATGAATGAAAAAACGGATTTTAACGGTAGTGTGGTTGTTGTGCAGCCGATTGAAAAAGGGATGATTGATATGCTGAACGGGCAGGACTGTTTGTATCATGTTAATTTGCAGGGGCTTGACAATGGAGAGGTTGTGAATACCCTCACACTGATTGATGTAATAAGCCGCGCACTTAATCCGTATACGGAACATGAAGCGTTTCTGAAATTGGCGGAGCAGCCCGAAATGCGGTTCGTTATTTCCAATACTACGGAGGCCGGTATCACTTTTGACCCTTCCTGCAAACTGACGGACGCCCCCGCTTCTTCTTATCCGGGTAAACTGACGCAATTGCTCTATCACCGCTTCAGAACGTTTAATGGTGATAAGACAAAAGGCTTTATTATTTTTCCCTGCGAACTGATATTTCTCAATGGTCATAAGTTGAAAGAAACGATTTATCAGTATATTGAATATTGGGATCTTGGGGAGGAGTTTAAATCTTGGTTTACGGAAGCGTGCGGTGTTTATGCAACTCTTGTAGACCGGATTGTGCCGGGTTTTCCACGAAAAGATATTGCTGAAATACAGAAAAAATTAGGTTACAATGATAACCTGGTGGTACAGGGGGAAATTTTTCATTTATGGGTAATTGAAGCGCCGCAGGAAGTGGCAAAAGAATTTCCGGCGGACCGGGCGGGGCTTAACGTATTGTTTGTGCCTTCGGAAGAACCTTATCACGAGCGTAAGGTGACGTTGTTGAACGGTCCGCACACCGTGCTTTCCCCGGTTGCTTATCTTGCCGGGATTGATATTGTGCGCGACGCGTGCCGGCATGAAGTGATCGGGAAGTATATCCGTAAGGTGATGTTTGAGGAACTGATGGAAACGCTGAATCTTCCGAAAGATGAACTGGAAAAATTCGCAAATGATGTATTGGAACGGTTTAACAATCCGTTTGTTGATCATCAGGTGACGTCTATTATGTTGAACTCGTTTCCTAAGTACGAGACGCGTGACCTTCCCGGATTAAAGACTTATCTTGAACGCAAAGGCAAACTTCCGGAAGGGCTTGTATTGGGTCTTGCCGCGATCATTACTTACTATAAGGGCGGAGTACGCGCTGATGGAGCGGCTATTGTACCGAATGATGCACCCGCGATCATGGAGCTTCTTAACACGTTGTGGTCTACGGGGTCTACTCAAAAAGTGGCCGAAGGTGTTCTGGCTGCAACCTCTGTCTGGGGTGAAGACCTGAATGAAATACCCGGATTGACCGGTCTGGTGAAGAGATAC
>DOZP01000362.1 GCA_003517945.1 Porphyromonadaceae bacterium
GCATCGTTCGGTCTCAATAAAAAATACATTTCGGAGGGGGAGAAATTTATTTTTCCCCCTCCGAAATCTTTGAAATGTATTTTCAAACGTTGAATAATATGTAATAAAGTTACATTTTCACAAGGGCTACAATCGGTTGATGGTCGGAAGGATACCGTTGTTCGTATGCGTCCGTCAATACACCGTATTTTTGTACTTTTATCTGTTTGCTTACGAAAATATAATCAATCCGGTGCTTCATGGGTGCGTCGAATTTAAATCCGTTAGTAGTGCCGACCGGTCCGTAAGGAGGTTGTATTGTAACTTCATATGCATCATTCAACAACGTTTTAATGGTGCCGATTTGCTCGGTATCCGGTATCGAATTGAAGTCTCCAACGCAAATAACCGGAGAGTCTCCGGCAATCTTCCGTATTTTTTCGACCATCAGGATTCCGGATTGCCGTCTGGCTTCTTTTCCCTGATGATCAAAATGAACGCAGAAAAAGAAAAATGTTTTCTTTGAGTCCAGGTCTTTAAATTTTCCCCAGGAACAGATTCTTTTGCAATTGGGAGCATCCCAGCCTAAGGAAGGGATATCGGGTGTTTCGCTCAGCCAGAAATTGCCTGATTCTAACAATTTAAACCGTTCTTTTTTGTAAAATACGGCGCAATGTTCTCCGGCTTCTTTTCCGTCATCGCGTCCTTTACCGATCCAGGCATATTGATCCAGTTCGGCAATGCCCTTCACCTGATTAATCATTCCTTCCTGGATTCCGAATATATCAAAGTCGTGGAACCGGATTAAAGATTTTACCTGTTCTTTCCGGTTACTCCACGCGTTAATGCCGTCTTGGGTGTTTTCGTACCGGATGTTAAAAGATGCGGTTAAAATCTCGTTTCTCTTTGTAGCATATCCCGATTGTGAAACAAGGATAAAAGTCATAAAAAATAAAATTATGTTACGCATTTCAATAGGTATTTATAGGTTGATACTTTTAAAATTTCACTTTATCCGTACCATTCACGTTTACGTCCTTTCAGGTTTTGAAGTACGTCGATACAGATGTTTGTATCTTCTACGACCTGAAAGTCGAACATTCCGACGCAGACGAAATCGGCTCCGTTTTCAAATGCCCAGTTAAATCCGTCTTTGGGATGAATGGCGCCGGCGGCAAGTACTTTAAATCCCATGACGGGTATTTTTATGCGGTTAACAAATTCGACCGTTTTATCCGGAAAAGGACAAAAGCAATTATCATGAAACATATTGTGATCCTTGCTTCGTACGCCGTCCACTTCAAACGGTTTTCTGTTTTCACGCGGATGCGCCGACCAATAGTCGTCATGGTGCATCGTTTTCATATAATAATCCGGGAAAATTCCGTTTTCTTCGCAGATAAGGAAAGAGTCGATCGTATGTGCACCCATCCCTGCCGGATAGCCCTGCCGGCGGATACGCTCCATCATGTTGGCAATGACATCCAATCGATTGTCTCTTACGAGCCAGTCGCACCAGTTACCTTGTAGCTGTATGATATCCATACCATTGTCAATGGCGATATCCACGTCTTCGAGGATATCTTTGCTCTTATCGTTAATCCCTACCTGGGCGATCACTTTCATTTTGCTCCCGGTCAGTTTTCTGTATTTTACCATAACCGGAATGGTGGGAAAACCGATATTGATCGTATTGATTCCGGCCTGTTCGCATAGCATCAGGGTTTCGTAGATTTTCTTTTCCGTATTGTAAGCCTTGAACAACGAACCGGCATACAGCAGGTCGCGCGCATGCGCCCATCCGCCTATCAGATTGCCGCCCATAATCAGCCGGCTGAGGTCATGGCCTTTTAATTTGCCTTTCGGGAGTTCTCCTTTCAATTCGTTTAGTAACATTCGGTTAACCTGTACGGTTGCTCCCGACATCACATCTACGCCAAAATTCTGCGTGTTCCGGTAAGCGCCCCATCCCAATGCTCCCATGACGGGAAAGGTAACCAAGTCTTTCAGGATTTCACGCCGTGAGAGGTTTTTTTGCAACGTGAGCTGCTCCGGAGCTTGTTTTTCGTCTTTTGTCGCGTCGGGCTTTTCACCTTTCGCAGTTTCCTGTTTTGACTTTCTGAATCGTGCAATCAGCCTGTCTAATCCGTATCCTTTCTCTTTACTGATAAATAGGAAAATAAGTACGATGGCTTCTATTAATAACTTATTGATAATAAAAACACTTCCTTCGGATGAACCCAATAATGAGATGCCAAATGCCGGATAAGCAAGGTAATACAGGATAAGTAGAAATGCGCCGACAACAGAAGGCCATTTGCTGAGTAAGCCGAAGAACAGGGATAATCCGATCAGAATCAGCCCGGCTATATTCAGGAAGTCAACAACGTCTATGCGTCCTTGCGATAGGGTCAGCCAATGGAAAAAAACGGATAAAAACCCTTGCGAATTAGCCAGATATCCTTCTGCCGTCCAGTCCGAAGCGAATAGTTTCACACATCCCTCATAAAGGAAATGCCACCCGACGGCCATTCTCAGAATTGTGATGATAATTTTCATATTTACATTCATTTATTTGAATTGAAATGACGGTATAGTATATCTTGCATTTGTTTCTTCAGGTTTTTTTTCGTAATACGTTTTTAATGATCCGGCCGTTCTTTCGCAAAGACTTCCGGATCGGGAATAATTTCCGGAGAGTTTGGGAAAGACTTATTTTCCTGTCCTTTTCCGAATTGACACGACAAAAATAATAAAACTGAAAATAAAATGAGTCTGATCTGCATAAATTCTAAAACTTATTGATTTTTAATCTCCGGCTTGCCGGCGCATGATCGGGAAAGTACCGTCTTTAAAGAATCGGCTTTTGCCGCTACCCATTCAAGTTGTGAAAAAAATATGCCCCGGTTCTGCCCCACGGACGTTTGTCCCATCCGGCCGTTAACAACGGAATATTGATTTTTTCTTATCTCAGATAATCGGGCATTTGCAAATTCTTGAAAAATATGGATTTCTATTTTTCCTCCCAGCACACACATTAATGTCGCATTTTCCAATAAGGCCTGTTTCTTCTCAAAAAAGACATTCATGCATATCCACAATGATTTTTGGGTGAGCTCGTTATTGATTATAGTTTGTCTATTTCCCTAAAAAAAGAAAACTTCTGATTTTCAGAAGTTTTCTTTTTTTAGGGA
>DOZP01000271.1:0-5782 GCA_003517945.1 Porphyromonadaceae bacterium
TTTATAAAAGGAGTGCAATGCAATACCTGGTCAGAATATATGTATACAAATGATCTGAGGGAATATCGTATATTTCCGCGTATCCTGGCTCTTTCCGAAATAGGGTGGACACCGTTGGATAAAAAGGATTATCCGGATTTTGAACGAAGGATCAACAATGCCTGTGTCCGTTTGGATGCTTATGATGTTAATTACTACATACCCCAGCCTGAACAGCCCGGCGGATCGTGTAATTTTGTTGCCTTTACGGATAAAGCAACATTGGCATTTACAACAAGTCGTCCTGTAAAGGTGGTTTATACAACGGACGGAACGGAACCGACCCCCGAATCTTCCGTTTATGACGCTCCGATTGAATTTACGGAATCCGGTACATTGAAAATCCGTTCGGTGTTGCTTTCCGGTAAGATGAGTCCGACACGGGTTATTACGGTTGAAAAACAGGCGTATGCTCCGGCTGTGGAGGTTGCGGATAAAAAAGCGGGGTTGAATATGAAAGTGACGGATGGTATGTATCTGAAATCATCCGAAATTGCCGGCAATGCTGTGTGGAAAGAATCCGTGATAAAAAGTTTGCGTGAAATTACGCAGGTTGTAAAAACGGATGAGTCTATGCGTGGCGTTAATCAATATGCGGCAGTTGCATCGGGCTATGTGAATATTCCGGAAGATGGCGTATATTTTATTTCGTCAGATCTGGAAGAAGTCTGGATAGATGGTAAGCTGCTTGTTAATAATGAAGGCGAGGTAAAGCGTTTTTCGCGTAATGATCATAGTGTCGCTTTAGCCGGCGGATTGCATGAGATAAAAGCCGTATTCTTAGGTCATATCATAGGCGGATGGCCTTCCAATTGGAATAATGGCAGTATAAGAATGCGGAAATCCGATACGGATAAATTTGAACCCATAAAACCGGAACAACTTTTTTACAAATAATCGCTGAGGATTTTTTGTTAGTGATATGGAAATTATTATAATTCTCGGGTTAATTATACTGAATGGGATATTATCAATGTCTGAAATCGCTCTTGTTTCGGCCCGGAGGGTGCGTCTGGAAACACTGGCTAAAAAAGGAAAAAAATCAGCACAGAAGGCATTGACTCTGGCAAAAGAGCCGGACCGGTTTCTTTCGACTATACAGATCGGAATTACATTAATCGGTATTCTTACCGGTTTGTTTTCGGGGGAAGCCTTTGCCGGGAGCCTTGCCGGAGTTTTGTCGTATATCACGATATTACAGCCCTATGCGTTCATGATATCCAAGTTGATTATTGTTATCGTTGTCACTTACCTTACTCTTGTATTGGGGGAATTGGTGCCAAAACGGATCGGCATGGGTTTTGCCGAGCAGGTAGCTATGCTTGTAGCCAAACCGATGGATTTCCTGTCAAAACTGACGGCTCCTTTTGTCTGGATCCTGTCTAAGAGTACCAAAGCTGTTGTGACGCTGATCGGTCTCGGGAATGCGGGAGACAATAATAAAGTGACGGAAGAAGAAATCAAGGCGATTGTTCATGAAGGGTATGAAGGAGGTGAGGTGCAGGAGGTTGAACAGGATATCGTGGAACGCGTGTTTCATTTGGGCGACCGTACCGTAGGCAGTATCATGACTCACCGGAGTGATCTGGTATGGATTGATCTGTCTGATAGTGTGGAGAAGATACGTGAAAAAGTGAAGACAAATCTATATAATACCTATCCGGTTGCATCCGGAAAATTTGATAATATAAAAGGTGTCGTTTTTCTGAAAGATTTATTCGGGAATATTGACTCGCCGGATTTTTCGATCTCGAACGTCCTTCGCTCCCCACAGTTTATTCAGGAGAACATGAGTGTTTATAAAGCGTTGGAACAATTCCGCCAGGCCCGTGTTAAATATGGTATGGTGACGGACGAATTTGGAAGCGTACAGGGAATTGTTACCCTGAAAGATATAGTAGACGCCCTTATCGGTGAGGTTGATGAGTTCGACGAAGAACCGGAAATTGTTGAACGTAAAGACGGCAGCGTGCTTGTGGACGGGCAGTATTCGTTCTATAGTTTTCTGGATTATTTTGACATGGCGTACTTGTATGAAGAAAATGATTATAATACGTTGAGTGGTTTGATTCTCGAAGAACTGGAGCGTGTACCTAAGACCGGGGATACTTTTTCATGGATGAATTTTGACTTTGAGATTGTAGATATGGACAGAGCGCGTATAGATAAGGTCTTAGTGAGGAAAAGATACGAAGATAGTAAGGCAGATATATGATAAAAGCTGTATTTTTAGATATCGACGGAACCATGGTGAGTTTCAATACGCACCGTATGCCGGAGAATACAAAACAGGCTTTGCGTGAAGCCAGGAATAAAGGAGTGAAAATCTTTGTGGCGACAGGACGCCATTGTACGGATATAAATAACCTGGATGATCTTGAATTTGACGGGTATATTACGCTTAACGGAGGATATTGCAGGGTAGGAGATGAAGTGATTTTTAAAAAAAGTATACCTCAGGAAGATGTGGCCGCATTTATCCGATACGAAGAAACGGATCCTATACCCTGTTTTTTCGTAGAAGCGGATCGTGTATCTGCCAACAGGGTGGATAAACAGATGGAACGTATGATGGAACTGGTACATTTTACACCGCGTCCGATTGTTCCGTCACGGGAATTTCTTCATCGGGAGATTTTCCAGATGACGGCATTTTTTCCAATAGAACGTGAGCCTGAAATTATGAAAAATCTTCCGGGTTGTACGGCTACACGTTGGTATCCCACATTTACCGATATTGTGGCTCGTGGCGTTGATAAGGCTGTCGGCTTGGAGAAAACACGTGAATACGCCGGATTCAGCGTCGATGAAATCATGGCGATCGGCGACGGTGGAAATGATATTACCATGATCAGGTATGCCGGAACGGGCGTTGCTATGGCTAATGCCAATGACGAAGTGAAGCAGGCCGCTGATTATGTCACGACGTCGGTAGATGATGATGGAGTAGGGAATGCACTGCGACATTTTGGCGTGATCTGAATAAGCCTGTATTTTCGTTTGCTCAAAGCGATTTGTCGGAATAAAAAGAAGAAATTATGTTGAATAAAATGAAAGAAAGGCGGACGGTTCGCCAATATACGGATCAGGATATTTCCGAAGAATTATTGAATGAATTACTGGAAGTAGCGGCAAGAGCTTCGAATACAGGCAATATGCAGTTGTATAGTGTGGTGGTCACACGTGATAAAGCCGGAAAAGAAAAATTGGCGCCGGCTCATTTTAATCAGCCGATGGTGAAAAATGCACCTGTTGTACTTACATTCTGCGCCGATGCCAATCGTTTTGTGAAATGGGCTTCGTTGCGTATGGCCGATGCCGGGTTTGATAATTTTCAGACGTTCATGGCGGCCGTCATTGATTCGATGTTGTTTGCTCAAACCTTCTGTGTGGCCGCAGAAGAAAAAGGACTGGGTATTTGCTATTTAGGAACGGCAACCTACAATGCCGCCCCGATTATTGAAGCGTTGTCATTACCGCGTCTTGTCGTACCGGTAACTGCCGTTACCGTGGGATATCCTGCGGAGCCGCTACCCGAACAACCGGAAAGGTTGCCGTTAGCCGCTATTGTACACCAAGAACAATATACCGATTATACGGAATCGGTGATTGATGCTCTGTATAAAGAAAAAGAAGCTTTGGAAGCAAATCTGAAATTTGTGAAAGAGAACAATAAAGAGACGCTTGCGCAGGTCTTCACCGATATCCGCTATACCCGTAAAAATAATGAATTTTTTTCCGAAGAATATCTGAAAGTGCTTAAGCAGCAAGGATTTTTGTAGAAAATGTGAAGTATCATGTAAAAGAACATCGTTTTTCGTATGAAATGGTGCCTATCAAAAGCATATCAATATGGAAAAGAGAAATAGTGCCATGATTATTCTTATGGCCTTATTTCTTTTTGGTTTATATGGTTGTAGGGATAAGAGCATAGAAATTATCTATTATGAAAATTCAAAACAAGTAAAAGAGCAGCGACAATTTTTCCTTAGTAGTGATACGTCGTATTATGAATATACTTCTTATTATCTGAATGGCCGGATGAAGAGCCAGGGGATGGTTATTGATATGAAGAGAGAGGGGATTTGGAGAGAATGGTATGGCGATGGTATGTTACGCAGGGAATTGTACTATGCAGACGGAGAGTTGAATTTTGAGAATGAAAACAGAAAAATACCGGAAATTATTTTTGAATCTGATTCCTTATTTTTGAATGTGAAGACTAAAATGAAGGTACTGCATATATATCCGGATGAAACAATGCCTTTTACAGGTTTGAATATGTGGCGGTTGACCGATGATTCTTGTTATGACTTTGGTATTGTTCCATGGACAACAGATTCTGTTCAGATATTTTATTTCAGTCCGGTTCTGTCTGAAAGAATAGACACGATTTGTCTGAAAGATATTCATAATCCGGAACAGTTAGATTTGACAGATGAAGAATTTAAAGAATTAAAAGAATTTAATCCGGATTTGAAAATTACGAACAGAGTAAGTAAAATGATTACATTAAAAAAAGTAGCGGTGTATGAAAATAAGTTATGAAGGTTTTTTATTCAGATCCTGTCTAATACTTTTTCAATAAGTACAGGCAGGCTGTTTTTATAGTCCGTATTCATATTTTGATCAATACGCCCTGCGATGATGCAACAGGCAGTCATGGCACGATGTCCCATCAGGGCGGCAAGTCCTGCGAGCGCGGAGCTTTCCATTTCGTAATTGGTGATGTACCGGTTATCAAAATGGAAAGCTTCGATCTTCCGGTTCAGTTCCGGATCCGTAATCGGAAGTCGCAATTCTCTTCCCTGTGGGCCATAGAATCCGTTGGCTGCAATTGTCATACCGCGGATAATATCCTTGCGGGCTATCTGTTCTATTAATGAAGTGTCTGCCGTAACGACATAGGGACGTATGCCGATGATGTTCCAGTCAAGCTGACGGATTAATTCGTCCTCAATACGTATATCACGAATCTTTTCACTGTTTTTGTAAAAATAAACGACGCCATCAAAGCCGATTGATTTTTCCGCGGCCACATAGGCGCCTACAGGCGTAAATGGCTGTAGGCCTCCTGATGTGCCAATACGCACCATGGTAAGCTGACGGAATCCGGAACGGACGGTACGTGTTGCAAAATCAATATTGGCAAGCGCATCGAGTTCGTTGATTACAATATCCATATTGTCACATCCGATGCCATGCGATACGACAGAGATGCGTTTGCCTTTATAAATTCCGGTAATCGTATGGAATTCGCGGTTGGAAACATCACATTCTTTTGTATCAAAATATCCGGCAATCATTGAGACGCGTGCCGGATCGCCGCATAATACGACACGATCGGCAAGCTGTTCCGGTTTTACATGGAGATGAAATACACTTCCGTCATCGTTTATGATCAGTTCCGATGCGGCGATGCGTTTCATGAATTTATCGGTTTGTTTGAGCTGCCTGATGGTTTGGAAATGGCATCCCGCATAGAGGTGTCGGCTTCTATATTTTTCATGCGGTAATAGTCCATGATCCCAAGGTTTCCGCTACGGAAAGCTTCGGCCATCGCTTTCGGTATTTCCGCTTCCGCTTCGATCACTTTGGCGCGCGCTTCCTGTGCTTTCGCCTTCATTTCCTGTTCGGTTGCAACTGCCATTGCGCGGCGTTCTTCGGCTTTAGCCTGTGCTATGTTCTTATCAGCCTGCGCCTGATCCATCTGTAATACCGCACCGATATTTTTACCTATATC
>DOZP01000271.1:5828-9039 GCA_003517945.1 Porphyromonadaceae bacterium
TCCGGATTTTCCAATACGCTTTTGTGGCTTACGGAAGAACCGATAGAGGACACAATACCTTCGCCTACACGCGCCAGAATCGTTTCTTCGCCCGCTCCTCCGACCAATTGTTTGATATTGGCGCGTACGGTTACGCGCGCTTTGGCGATCAACTGGATACCGTCTTTGGCCACGGCTGTGACGGGAGGCGTATCAATCACTTTCGGATTTACCGACATCTGGACCGCTTCGAATACATCACGTCCGGCAAGGTCTATCGCCGTAGCCATCTGAAAGGTGAGGTCTATATTCGCTTTTGATGCCGAAACAAGTGCGTGAACAACTCTTTCTACGTGTCCGCCCGCAAGGTAGTGGGCTTCCAGTTCATCGCGGGTCAGGCTTTTCAAACCGGCTTTATGCGCCTCAATCATTGCCCGTGTGATGACTCCCGGCGGAACTTTACGTATCCGCATCAGGAATAGTTGTATAAGCGATATATTAACACCGGATACCTTTGCCGAAATCCACATCAGGAACGGCACATAATAAAAGAAAATGGATAGCAGTACGAACGCTATACCAATTGTGACAAGAAGTAATAGATCCATAATTTTAAGTATTTATATTGTTTATATGTTGGCTTAGAACGGTTTTTGATTCAACGATTACATTGTAGCCGTCGATCCGTATGATGACTACAGGTGTATTCTCGTCAATAAAGTCATTCGTTGACTTCGCTTCGACAGTAATGTCATGAAAGCGGGCTTTTCCGATAGGAGCAAGACGCGATAAGGTAATACCTTCATCTCCTATCTGTAAATTTTCATCTTTGGGAGAGGACAGGGTTGAGTCAATATCTGTTTTAAGGGCAATGCGGTTGAATGAATTCTGTCGTAATAACCCCAGAAAGATACCGGCAAAAACAACAATGGAAGAACCAAGTGTTATGTTACCGGTCATTATGCCCACAGCGTATGCGTATGCCACTCCTCCAATAGCAAACAATGCGCCTCCGATTCCTGCAATTGTGATTCCGGGTAGCAGGAATATTTCCGCAAGAATAAGGAATATGGCTGCCGCCATCAGGAAAACGATAATGATAATATCAGTCGCCATGAAGATTATATTTATTATTTAATTCCAAGCTGGCGGTTTTCCGCATTGCGCGCTTTCTTTTCCTGTATCCTGGCTTTTTCCATCAAATCGTATAATTGGTTTTCCGCCTGCAGGATGGTCGGCTTCAGTTGTTCACGTGCGGAAGCATTACCTTTCGTATATGAACTGCGTACTTCATCCAGTTTGTTTTTCAATGTTTCTATTTGCTTGTTCATACTGATTACTTCCGAATAAAGATCTTTGGTTTCGTGGCTTTTTATCTCATTCAGTGTGTAATATGTCGTTTTGTCGTTTACGACAAAAGTAAAATCATGCTCTACTTTTTTTTCTTTCGTGGTCAGATCCGTATGTGCAAGTTTGATCAGATCGGTATAATCCGTTTCTTCTTTCCAGGTATCTCTTATGGATGCCAGCGAAGCCCGTCTTATTAATTTGTCGGTGTCTTCCGTCTCTTCTATACGTTTACGCGAAGGGTCGGGTATGAAAAGGTAAATGCAAACTTTATCTTCCGGTTGATTCCGGTCGGAGACAAACCAGCCCAATCCTTTCGTTTCATCAATGACCATCATATAGTCGTTCGCCGGAGAATTGAACGGCATCCCCATTTGTTCCGGCGCCAGGTACGCATTTGTATTTGTATTATATCGCGTAATAAAAAGATCATATCCTCCTATGGATTCATTGCCTGTAGATGAATAATACATCGTAACGCCATCAGACAAAACGAAAGGGTAGTTGCAGTCTTCCGGATTGTTCGGCATAAGGATTTTTTCGTCTCCCCAGGCATCAAGCAGTTTGTTCTGTGAATAAAGTACAAAAGCGCCATTTTCGGAAGGCCGCGCGTAATAAATCTTATCTCCCTTCTGGTTTTGATAGACAACGGAAGGAATTTTTTCAGGAATGTTAAAAAAAATGTTATAATACGTCAGATTGCCACTCTCTTCACTCAGACTGTATACACTGAGAAAATCTCCTTTACCGACAACCATACTGTCGATAATTTGTACGTCTTCTGTTTTTTCCTGCATGCGGTGCAGATTATGCGCCTGTCTGAGCTTTGTTTCCGACTCCGTCGTATCGTCTTTTTTCTTTTTCTGCAATTCAATATATCCATCCCACATTTCGATCGCTTTATCAAAACGGTAAAGATCCGTGTAAAGGCATGCCAGGTAACGGTATGATTCCATTACTTTACGCTTGTTGGCAACCAATAGGTATTTTTCCGCATTTTCCAGGTCGCCTGTTTCATAACAGCATACGCCGTACCATTGGTTATACGAAGAATTGTTGGGTGATTGCCGGACGAGTTTTTCAAAGACCGGTTTGGCTTCTTCATACGCACCCTCGTTGTATAAAATTTTTGCCTGATCGAGGCTTTGTGTATATCCGTAAAAACTTGTCAGCAAGAATGTAAATGTAAAAAATATCTTAGTAAACTTTTGTGTCATCTGTTTATGCAAATAAATTACAAAATATTATTCCTTGTAAAGATAAGGAAAAAAGTTAAAGCGATATATTAAAAAAGTATAAATTATTGTACCATATTACACTGACTGTCTATATATTCGATTATATCTTCTTTATTATCAGGGTTAAACCATTTTATTAGAGGATCTCTTTTAAACCAGGTCATTTGTTTACGCGCATACACGCGGGTGTTTTTCTTTATCTTTTCTATCGCTTCTTCGAATGTGAGGATTCCATCGAAGTACAAAAATAATTCTTTGTATCCTACGGTATTCAGGGAATTCAGGTTTCGCATCGGATAAACGCGTCGTGCTTCTTCCATAAAGCCTTCATCCATCATTTCATCTACGCGTCTGTTGATGCGTTCGAATAATTCAGACCGTTCGCGCATAAGTCCTATCTTACAAATTTTAAACGGGCGTTCTTTTACCCGGTTTGTTCTGAAAGAAGAATATGGTTTTCCCGTCATACGGCATATTTCCACCGCGTGGATAACACGCCGGTGATTCATGCAGTCCACCGTGTCGTAGTGCTCAGGATCCGTGTTTTTTAATTCTTCGAGTATGGGAGCGAGTCCTTCCTTCTCATATTGTTCCCATAAGGCATCGCGTATTTCGGATGTGACGGTCGGCATTTCATCAATGCCTTT
>DOZP01000271.1:9074-10766 GCA_003517945.1 Porphyromonadaceae bacterium
AGTGAAACAGCTTCTTCTTCAAATATACTTGCACTGTAGTAATCGGTTACCGATCGTGTTCCGATGAAATGATGCTTAACAAAGTTTAACTGTTCGGGGATAGGAGCGGCGGTGCCTATGGGTATTTCTTTATATATCTGGCGTGAATCGGCAGATATGACAGGGCTTTCTATATGACGGGCTATATTGATACTTAATGCTGTTTTTCCGATGCCCGTCGGCCCGAGTAAAACAAATAGTATCTTCATTCAGAAACGGTCGTTCAACGATTCGTCATCGAACGAACCTTCGTCCAAACCATCCAGGTCTTCATCGTCAAAAGCGTCGTCTCCGTAAAAATTTTCACCCAGGTCCGAAGTGATATCATTGGAAACAACATCAAAATCAATGAATTGTTTCGGAGGATTTCCGGCGGCTTTTGTGCATACAGGGTCTTTCAGGTCTTTTCCCGTTATAATTTCACGTAGCTCAATGAAGAATACCCGTTCGGCCAATTGATCGAATACATAAAGCAATTTCTGATGTTCTTCTTCGAGCAAATCTTCGAGAAGCGTTTTGTCCATCACATAGCTGTCTTCTTCCGATGATGTGTCCATTTCTATCAGCGTGATTTCGGTTTGCTTACTCCAGTCGTCTCCGCAAATAAAAAACGAATACATTTGTTGTTTGTCGTATCCTGTCGTTTTAAGGATCTCTTTGTGAAAATCAAAAAACGTAGCCTGTGAGCTTATTTGTATTTCTCTTTTAAAGTCGTCTATTTCGTCGGACAATAATAAAAATCGGTATACCATATAACTTAAGTCAATAAGTGATGTGCAAATATGTGAATAAAATATGATATAATAAAAGAAAAACGAATTTATTTTTCTTTTTTTTTAATCATCAATAGAACCCCTGACAATTCCCCTTTTGGATGTTTTTATAAAATCAAGGATCAGGTCGCGTTCTATACTGGGTTCATATTCCGTTTCGATCGCATTCAACGCTTCCGTATTGTTAAGGCCGCGTGTGTACAATGTCCGGTATATATCCTGTATCAGGAATACCTGTTCGTTTGTGAATCCGCGTCTGTGTAAACCTACGATGTTGATACCGCAGTATGCTATCGGATCGCGGCCGATGAGCGTATAGGGCGGAATATCTTTACCTACGCGCGAGCCTCCCTGAATCATCACGTGTTTTGATATACGTGTGAACTGATGAACCAGCGATCCGCCGCTTACGATCGCAAAATTGTCAACCACAACTTCGCCGGCAAGTTGGGAGGCATTTCCGATAATTACATTGTCTTTGATGAAACAATCGTGGGCAATATGTGCATAGGCCATGATCAGGCAATCACTACCTACTATGGTTTTTTCTTTTGACGCTGTTCCCCGGTTAATAGTAACACATTCACGTATCGTCGTACGATCTCCTATTTCTACGATTGAGTCTTCTCCCACGAATTTCAGATCTTGCGGAATGCCGGCGATAACGGCCCCCGGAAATACGTTGCAATCAGATCCTATACGGGCGCCATCTAAAATGGTAGCATGCGAATAGATGCGGCAATTGTCTCCGATTACCACATTTTTTTCAATTACTGCAAAAGGATCAATCGTCACGTTATTTCCTATTTTTGCATCCGGATGGATAACGGCTAATGGTGAATGCATAGAATTATTTGTTTTTAATGATTTGTGCCATAAA
>DOZP01000271.1:10828-12784 GCA_003517945.1 Porphyromonadaceae bacterium
AAAATGAGCGTATCTCCCGGTACTACTTTCTGACGGAATTTTACGCCGTCGATTTTCATAAAATAGGTGGAGTAACGTTCCGGTTCGTTCACAGAATTCATAACCAGCAATCCTCCGGTCTGCGCCATCGCTTCTACGAGCAATACTCCGGGCATGACAGGCTCTTGCGGAAAATGTCCCTGAAAGAACGGTTCGTTGACCGTAACGTTTTTAATGCCGACAATATAGTCGCCCCCGATCTCAATGATTTTATCAACCAGCAGGAACGGGTAGCGATGCGGCAGCAATTCACGAATACGATTGATATCCATCACAGGCTCTTCCAATGTATTGTATATCGGCACCTGTACGTCGTTTAATTTTATATCTTTACGTATCAGTCGCGCTAACTGATTATTGATTTTATGTCCCGGACGCGTTGCTATGACATGTCCTTTAATAGGTCGCCCGATGAGAGCCAGATCACCTATGACATCAACCAGCTTGTGCCTGGCCGGTTCATTCGGAAAAACAAGCGGTTTGTCATTTACAAATCCGAGTTCTTTTACATTTGTGTGAGGCAAATTCAACGTGTCCGCAAGACGGTTCATCTCATCTTGTTCCATTTCTTTGTCGTAGATGACAATTGCGTTATCCAGATCTCCCCCTTTTATCAGGTTGTTTTGTAATAACATTTCTATTTCCCGGACAAAGACAAAAGTGCGTGAAGATGCGAATTTTTCAGGAAATTCACTGATGTTTGTCATTGATGCGTATTGATTGGGCAATACGGGAGAATCAAATTCGATCAGCACATTGATGCTAAACCTGTCATCCGGAAGAATGATCAGTGATGAACCGGATTTCTCATCTTTTACTTCTATTTTATGTCGTACGATATAGTAATCTTTCGGCGCATTTTGTTCTGTGGTGCCGACCTTTTCAATGTTTTCGGAAAAAAAACGGGCGCTTCCGTCAAGGATTGGGAACTCCGGGGCATCTACTTCGATCAGGCAGTTGTCAATACCCCAGGCATACAAGGCGGCAAGCGCATGTTCTACGGTGCTTACCTGCACATTTCCTTTTGACAAAACTGTTCCTCTCCGCGTATTTGTAACATTTTCAGCTAACATTTCAATAACGGGCCGTCCTTCTAAATCTATACGTACTATTTTGTATCCATGGTTTTCCGGAGCGGGTTTGAATGCTACATTGACGTTTAATCC
Source organism: Porphyromonadaceae bacterium (assembly GCA_003517945.1). Taxonomy (GTDB): domain Bacteria; phylum Bacteroidota; class Bacteroidia; order Bacteroidales; family Tannerellaceae; genus Tannerella. Next base: position 12,034 of record DOZP01000271.1, read on the forward strand.
GGTATGTAGCCCTTTACCTTTTAATGAAAATTCAGAAGCTAATGTTTTTTGTTTCTGCATATCGTTACGGTTTATTTTTTTTCAATTCTTCAACCTCTTTCTCTAATCTGTTAAGAGTCTGGTATATTTCCGGTAATTTTCTGATGATAATGCTTGATTGCATAAATCTCTTGATTGGGATTGCCGGAGTACCCATGATCTGTGAGTTTTTCTTGATATTACTGATGACTCCGGATTGTGCTCCGATTTTTGTATTGTCGCCGATTGTAATATGGCCTCCTAATCCTACCTGCCCGCCGAACATACAATTGGAACCGACCTTTGTAGAGCCTGCAATGCCTACCTGCGAAGCCATTGCGGTATTTTCTCCTATTTCCACATTGTGCGCTATCTGAATAAGGTTGTCCAGCTTAACACCTTTATGAATGGTGGTTGATCCTATGACGGCCCGGTCTATCGCCGTATTTGCACCTATTTCTACTTCGTCTTCAATGATCACATTTCCAAGTTGAGGGATCTTTTTATAGATTCCGTTATCGGAGGCGAAACCGAAACCGTCCGCTCCGATAACTGCTCCGGCATGAAAAATACAATTATTTCCGATTATACATCCGTCGTATATTGTAACATGGGGATAAATGATGGTATTATCTCCGATTTTTACATGGTCGCCAATGTATACATGAGGATGTATCATACATCCCTTTCCGATCACTGTTTCTTCTCCGATATATGTAAATGTACCGACATA
>DOZP01000271.1:12852-14261 GCA_003517945.1 Porphyromonadaceae bacterium
GTGTATGCATTGGATACTCTGATCAAGGTAGACTCAATTGCTGCAGTTGGCGAGAAGTCTTTATTGACCAGTATGATACTTGCTTTTGTCTGGTAAATGAAATGTTCGTATTTCGGGTTTGCAAGAAAAGTAATCGTACCGGGTTTTCCTTCTTCAATTTTGGAAAAATTGTTGACTTTTGCGGCAGGATCTCCCTCCACACTTCCTTTTAAAAAATCAGCAATCTGTTGAGCCGTAAACTCCATTCTTTTTATTTGTTACTTTATATTTTTATAGCAAAAAACCATGAATTCATGCGTTGTTTTTGCTTTTGCTTTTATTTTTAGCGCACAAATTTAGTAAAAAAAAGAATTGCCGGAAAATTATATGAAATATTTCCTGCTTTAGATCAAATAATTCCTTTTATAGTCAGTTGCCGTTCCATTTCCTTTTGCACCGCAAGCGCCTCTATGCCGGCTCTCTGTGCGTATTCTTCCGTATTGTCAGCATATATAATGGCGCGTGAGGAATTTACGATAAGTCCGCATGTATCGTTCATTCCGTAGCGGCAAACCTCTTCCAGAGAGCCTCCCTGCGCACCGATTCCCGGCACAAGCAGGAAATGATCCGGAACGATGTTTCGTATGTCTGCAAACATCCGGCCTTGTGTGGCGCCGACCACATACATCATATTTTCATCATTCCCCCATTTTTGTGAGAGGCGTAATACCTTTTCAAACAGGCGTTCTCCTTCGTTGTCTTTGGTTAATTGAAGATCGTTTGCCCCTTTGTTAGACGTAAGGGCGAGAAGAATCACCCATTTGCCGTCATAATTAAGAAACGGGGTTACACTATCTTCTCCCATATAGGGAGCTACGGTTAATGAATCGACGTCCATCTCAATGAAAAATGTCCGGGCATACATAGCAGATGTATTACCGATATCACCACGTTTTGCATCAGCTATTATAAACTGATCGGGATAACGGGTTCTGATATATTCCACCGTTTTTTCAAGCGAGGCCCATCCTTTGGTTCCATTGGATTCATAGAAAGCAAGGTTTGGTTTATAGGCGATACAATAGGCTGCCGTAGCATCAATGATCGCTTTATTGAAAGCAAAAACAGGGTCTTCCTCCTTCAGTAGATGGGAGGGTATTTTCTGGATGTCCGTATCTAATCCTACGCACAGAAACGATTTTTTACGTTTGATATTTTCAATAAGCTCTTTTTTATTCATGATGATTAGGTGATTAGTGGTTGATTGGTCGTCCGTTTAAGCGTTAAACTGTTCATTTATGCAGGGCGTACCATTGTGTAATGAAGTTCTATAATTCGCTTTCTTTTATTCTTTCCGTATTTTCGGCTACAATCAGATGATCGATACAATCCTGTATATCACCGTTCATAAACGCAGCCAGGTTGTATAT
>DOZP01000271.1:14307-16859 GCA_003517945.1 Porphyromonadaceae bacterium
GTAGAAACCATTGTTTTGCGCCTTGAGGCTATATCGTCGATGTATTTCTGGTGTTCTTTATCATAAATAAACGAACGCAGGCGGCTTAATGCTCTTTCTTTGTTTTTAGGTTGGTCGCGTGTTTCGGTACACTCAATNNAATATTTCTTCGGCTACGCCGGTATTCGGGTTCTTCCACATATAACGCAGGCGAACGCCGGACTCTACTTTGTTTACATTTTGTCCGCCGGCGCCACTGGAGCGAAAGGTGTCCCATTTGATTTCACCTTCGTTTATTTCGACATCGAATTCGTCGGCTTCGGGTAATACGGCTACGGTTGCGGCAGAGGTATGCACCCGCCCTTGTGTCTCCGTTTGCGGGACGCGTTGCACACGGTGTACGCCCGATTCATATTTCAAGATACCGTAGACGTTGTCTCCGGATACGGTAAAAATGATTTCCTTAAAGCCTCCGGATGCTCCTTCGCTATTACTTGAAATACTGATGTTCCATCCTTTTATTTCGCAATATTTGGAATACATGCGAAATAAATCGCCGGCAAATATGGCGGCCTCGTCACCTCCGGTTCCGCCACGGATTTCAACAATTGCGTTTTTTCCGTCTTCAGGGTCGGCCGGGATCAGTAAAAGTTTTATTTCTTCTTCTATTTCAGGCAGATGTTGTTGACTTGCTTCCAGTTCTTCGCTTGCCATTTTGCGCATTTCCGGATCTTGTTCGGAAGAAAGAATCTCCTTTGCTTCCTCAATATTTCCGAGCGTCTGTATGTATTTTTTGCGGGCGTCTATCAGGCGCTCAAGTTCCTTATATTCTTTTGTAAGGCGAACATAACGTTTCTGATCGGTTATGACCGAAGGGTCGGTAATAAGAGTGGATACTTCGTCGAAACGGCCTGCCAGTCCGTCGAGTTTTTGCAATATATTGTGATTGTCCGACATATTTTTATTTTAGTTATAGCAAAATGTTCCGAATTCGCTTTCTATAATCAATTCTTTTTTGTCGGATGCTTCTACATGTCCTACAATCCGGGCGTCGATGCCGAATGATTTACTTGCATTGATGATCTCTCCGGCATTTTTTTCTTCCAGGTATACTTCCAGGCGATGTCCCATGTTGAATACCTTGTACATTTCCGCCCAGTCGGTTCCGCTTTGTTCGTGGATTGTGCTGAAGAGCGGCGGAACAGGAAACATATTGTCTTTTACCACGCGGACATTATCAACAAAATGTAATATTTTTGTTTGTGCGCCTCCGGAACAGTGAATCATTCCATGAATATCAGCACGCATCGCGTCCAGTATTTTTTTTACGACGGGCGCGTAGGTACGGGTCGGGGATAATATTAGTTTGCCGGCATCAACGGGAACGTCTTTGACGGTGTCTGTTAATCTCAGGTTACCTGAATAGATTAATTCTTCCGGTACGGAAGCGTCAAAACTTTCCGGATATTTTCCGGCAAGGTATTTTGCAAAAACGTCGTGCCGTGCGGATGTCAGTCCGTTACTGCCCATCCCTCCGTTATACGATTTTTCATATGCGGCTTGTCCGTATGACGCGAATCCGACGATGACATCTCCCGGGCGTATGTTGGCATTATCAATCACATCGCCGCGTTTCATCCGGCATGTTACGGTACTGTCTACGATAATTGTCCTGACTAAGTCGCCTACATCGGCCGTTTCTCCTCCTGTGGCGTAAATCCCGATTCCCATATCACGCAGTTCCGCAAGCAGTTCGTCCGTACCGTTTATAATGGCGGAGATGACTTCTCCGGGTATGCGCTTTTTATTCCGGCCTATGGTGCTTGATACAAGTATATTGTCTGTTGCACCGACGCAAAGAAGGTCATCTATATTCATGATCAGGGCATCCTGGGCAATGCCTTTCCATACGGATAAGTCTCCGGTCTCGCGCCAATAGATATAGGCTAATGATGATTTTGTTCCGGCGCCGTCCGCATGCATGATGTTACAATAAGCCGGATCTCCTCCCAGTATATCGGGGATGATTTTGCAGAATGCTTTCGGATAAAGTCCTTTATCTATATTTTTTATAGCGTTGTGAACATCTTCTTTCGATGCGCTCACGCCACGCAGGTTGTATCTCTGGTCACTCATCGTTTACTTATTTTTATTTACGGACCTTTAACGTATCTCCCGGTTTAGGAATATAACTATCTTTTATCTTGTTTAGTTTATACAAAGATTTTAACTTCATACCGTATAATTGGGAGATGCTGTGCAGCGATTCTCCGTTTTTAATAACATGTATATTATTGCCTTTGCCGGCATATTTTCTTTTTCCCTGAAGGTAGATCCGTTCTCCCGCTTTTAGTTTGTGATCTTGTGTCACTTCATTATATTTCAGCAATCTTTTCAGTTTCATGCGCGTATCGTATGCGATAAACTCATACGAGTCGTTTTCCTGCGCTTCAATATAGTGGATTCCGTTGGTTTCATGTATTCTGCGCCTCCAGTTTGTGACGGCCGGACGATGCCCGTTTGTTTCGGGAATATTTATTTTTATTTCATATATGTCATCAATTATCGACGAC
>DOZP01000271.1:16885-25553 GCA_003517945.1 Porphyromonadaceae bacterium
TCCATAGGATTTGTCTGTCGCGTAGCCACATTTTTGCAGTCCGTGCGCCCATCCTTTATAGTCATGTAGATCCAGGTCGAATAAAGATACGTAGTATTTTCTTTTGGCAAGAAACAGTGAATGGTCCGTATATGATTCTTCTACTGTTTTGTATGTACGGAAGCATTCGTCTTTTTCATCATCATCGTGATATATACGTCCGCCGCGCCATTCCGGTTTGCATTTTATCCCGAAATGGTTATTCGCTAATCGCGCAAGGCGGCTATTGCCTGCGCCCGATTCTAAAAGTCCCTGGGCTAATGTAATGCTTGCGGGTATCTTATATTCGTGTTGTTGTTTGATGGCTAAAAACTTATATTTTTCAATATACTGCTCATAATCAGGATTTTTGATTTTCTTTTTTTGTCCTTGTACATGAAAAAAGTTTACTGTGAGCAAAAGACTTATAAATAATAATCGTATATATAATTTCATGACGCACATATTCTTTTACACATTCCCTTTTTTAATTTTAATCAGGGAGTATGTTTGTTTATTGCTAGTTATTAGTAACCCGTTTAAAACGGCTGCAAATATACGGTTTACAAATGAAAAAACATTGTGAATCCATATGAAAAAGAGATGCTGTTTGATTAAAAAATAATAAAAATAGGTATATTTGCACGAGACGCGATTGATCATATGGCTGATAATTAACGATTAGCAGTTTTCGTAGCGTTGTTGATTGCTTGTTTTGGGTCTTTATTATTAATAATGAATATGTTATGGAAGAAAAGAGAATAGAATTGCTGGCTGCCATATTGAAAACGGAAGAGTTGTCGCCGGATGATAATCGCTTGCGCATGGCGGCTGTTCATGCGGCCGGCCGGGCTTATGCCCCTTATTCCCGGTTTCAGGTCGGGGCTGCGGTCATGTTGAGGGACGGGTCGGTGGTGGAAGGCAGTAACCAGGAGAATATAGCCTTTCCGTCCGGTTTGTGCGCCGAACGTGTCGCCTTGTTCCATGCCGGCGCCTCTTTTCCGGAAATACCTGTCATTTCACTTGCGATTGTTGCGGTTAAAGATGGTGTTATTCAAAAATCAATCGCTCCCTGCGGCGCTTGCCGTCAGGTAATGCTTGAGACAGAACAACGGTATGGGAAACCGGTACGTATCCTGATGTGCGGGAGGGATGAAACGATTCTTGTTTCTACCGCAAAGGATCTGTTGCCTTTCGGTTTTTCCGGGATATGATAAAAATCTTTTTTCGGGTTTTATCGCCTTTGCCTTGTCCGTAAATCCGGATATATAAAAGTAGAATTTCAGTTGTAAGGATTTTTACGTATTATCCGAATGTTTTTTCCACATATACTTGCGCATTTTCAAAACGTACGACTATTACATTTGTTCCTTCTTCGATGAATCCGGATTCGGAAACGCCATCGTAGTAAATGCCGTTGATGACTACTTTTCCGGATGGGCGCAGAACGGTAGCTGTCTTTCCTTCTTTTCCGATAAGCGCGGACAGGACAGGAGAGGAAGTGGCTTTTTCGAGGTCGGTATCTAAGGCTATTTTGCGTAAAGGTCCTTTGGCGCCGATCCGGCTTGATAGCCATAGCATCATGCCGAATCCAACGGTAACCCCTACTAATACAACAATGATAGAGCGTCCTATTTCAAATCCGTTCACATCTTCAAAATTGAAGTTTATATTATTTAGGAGTGCAAGCGTAAGTCCGGTTATGATCAGTAATGATCCGGTTATCCCGGTTATCCCGAAACCGGGAATGACAAAGATCTCGAAGGCGATAAGGATCAGTCCGATGAAAAAAACGAGTATTTCCCAGTTGGCTGCTAATCCTTCGATATACAACGGCGCAAAGTATAATACCGCTGCCGTAATGGCGGCAATGGAAGGAAAGCCGATACCCGGCGTCTGAAGTTCGAAATAGATGCCTCCGATAATAATCATGATCAACAGGGATTGGAAGATCGGGTTCATCAGAAATCCTCTCAGGTTATCCAGCCATGAAGGGGCAAAGCTCTTTAGTTCGTATTCTTCGTATTGCATGTATTTTGTGATCACTTCATTTACGGATTCGGCAATACCGTCGCAGAATCCCCATTTCAACGCCTCTTCGGATGTTAATGTCAGTGTTTTTCCCGAGTCGATGAGGTTTGGGATAGAAACGCGGTCGTCGACCATTGCTTCGGCGATTTTCGGGTCGCGGATCCATTTGAAGGTGGTATCCCTGCCGCTTATGACCGTGTCTTTTCCGTGCGCTTCCGCCGTAGCGCGCATCATCGCGCGCATGTAAGACTGATATTTGTCGGGCATGCCTTCGCCGGTCTGGTTTACAACCGTAGCGGCTCCGATACCGGCGCCTTTCCGCATGTATATTTTTTTGCCGGCAATTGAGATCAGCGCTCCTGCCGAAGCCGCATTATTATCAATGAAAACATATACCGGGATAGGACTGTATAATATAGCCGTGCGCATGGAATCGGCCGATTCCAACAGCCCTCCGTATGTATTCAGGTGGAGAAGAACGGCGTCGGCGCCGAGCGACCGGGCTTCTGCGAGGCCTTTGTGAAGATAGATCTGCGATGTCTTATCAATCTCTTTTTTGATATCTATTTTATAAACCAAAGGCTTGCCGGACGCTGCCCCGGTAGTTGCGGCAAACCATGTGATGATAAAGCATAGCGCTGTTTTGATCAATGTACTGTTCATGGCTTATGAATTAAAGGGTATATTACTTTTTTTAATCAGTTTTTTCAGTTCCGCGTCGCTTAATCCTTCTCCGTATTGTTCATACGGAAGCCGGAATGTACATCCTTTCGCAAATCCGGAGCATCCGTAGGCCGTTTTTCCCCGGATAACGGATCCTTCTTTGCAGACCGGACAAACCGGAGGTTTGGGGGATGTTTTGCGTTTTTTTGCCTGTTCCGTGCTTGATGTTTCTTTTCCGGCCGTTTCTTCATCGATCGTAATCGTACGGATACTTCTGTCGGAAAGTACATTCCGGATTATCTGCTCCATCATTTCCTTGAGCTCTTCGATGAATAAATTGGCTCCGTAGGCGCTTTGTTCTATCCGGCGCAGTTTTTTTTCCCATTGGCCTGTCAGCTCGGCGCTCTTCAGCAATTCTTCCTGTATGGTATCTATCAGTTCTACGCCTGTCGGGGTCGCATACAGGTTTTTCCTTTCTTTACGTATATAATTGCGTTTGAATAACGTTTCAATGATAGCGGCGCGTGTTGACGGGCGTCCGATTCCGTTTTCTTTGAGCGCGTCGCGCAACTCGTCGTCTTCTACGAATTTTCCGGCTGTCTCCATTGCCCGCAGCAAGGTTGCTTCGGTATACGGTTTGGGCGGTGTTGTCCATTTTTCCGCAAAATCGGGCACATGCGGGCCGCTTTCGTTTTTGATAAATTCGGGTAATACGGTGTTTTCTTCCGGAAGTTGTTTTCCGTCGTTGTGTTGACCGTTACCGGCATTGTTCAACCGTTCGCCGTTGTTTGCCTGTTCCTTCTCTTCTTTTTCAAAGACGACGCGCCATCCGGGAACAAGGATTTGTTTGCCTGTAGCTTTGAATTTTACTTCTTCAACTTCGCCCAGAACCGTTGTGGTTGATATCTCGCAATCGGGATAGAATGCGGCGATAAAGCGCCTTACGACGAGGTCGTATACCTTGCGTTCGTTATCAATCAGGTTGCGTGCCGGTACGCCGGTTGGAATAATGGCGTGGTGATCGGTTACTTTGGTATTGTCGAATACTTTTTTTGATTTTGGAATTTTAGCAGCCAGCAACGGAGCCGTAAATGTTGTATAGTCCACCAATCCTTTCAGTGTTTGCGGGACTTTGGGGTAGATATCTTCGCTCAGGAACGTGGTGTCGACACGCGGATAGGTAGTCACTTTTTTTTCGTACAGGGATTGTATCAGCTTCAGTGTGTCGTCGGCGGAAAAGGAAAATTTCTTATTACATTCAACCTGTAGAGATGTCAGGTCAAACAGTCGTGGAGCCGATTCTTTTCCTTTCTTTTTTGTTACTTCCTTTACCGTAAATGGTTTATCCGTTATTTTTTGTAAGAGTTCTTCTCCTTCTTCTTTTCGGGAAAATTTACCTTGCGCCGACGAAAAAGTGGTATCCCGGTAGACTGTTTTCAGTTCCCAGTAAGGTTCGGGTTTGAAATTTTCAATTTCTTTATGGCGTTTTACGATCAAAGCGAGTGTTGGCGTCTGGACGCGTCCGATTGATAAAACTTGTTTGTTCTGTCCGTAACGAAGCGTATATAAACGTGTCGCATTCATTCCGAGGATCCAGTCTCCGATGGCGCGCGCTAACCCTGCTTCATAGAGGGGTTTGTATTCCGCCTGGTCTTTCAATGTCAGGAAGCCTTCGCGTATCGCTTCTTCCGTAAGCGATGAGATCCATAAGCGACGTACGGGACACTTACAACCGGCTTTCTGCATTACCCAGCGTTGTATCAATTCTCCTTCCAGACCGGCATCACCGCAATTGATGACTTCTTCGGCGTTTTGAATAAGCGCTTCAAGTACTTTAAATTGTTTCCGGTAAGAGGGATTATCAATTAGTTTGATACCGAAACGAGGCGGTATTATGGGTAGAAAACGTATGTTCCATGATTTCCAGTCGGATGAATAGTCATGCGGTTCTTTGAGCGTACACAAATGCCCGAATGTCCAGGATACCTGGTATCCGTTTCCTTCGATGTAACCGTCTTTTTTTTGCGTAGCTCCGAGAACTTCCGCAATTTCACGTGCTACACTTGGTTTTTCGGCGATGCATACTTTCATTGAATGATTGATTTGATTGACTTGTTGAATTGCACAATAGTTGTCAGTTTGTACGAAGCGCATGATTGATGTCCTCAATATATTGAAGGATTTCTTCCCTGCCTTCTTTTTTTTCGGAGGAAGATATAAGCATGGGAGGTAGTTCTTCCCATGTCTCAAACATTTTATTCCGGTAAATTTCCAGGTTTTCCGACAATTTATTTTTACCGATCTTATCTGTTTTGGTAAATATGATCGAAAAAGGGATATTATTTTCTCCGAGCCACTCCATGAACTCAAGGTCGATTTTCTGTGGTTCATGGCGGCAGTCAATCAGTACAAAAAGATTTGTTAACTGTTCGCGTTCGAGAATATAGTTTTCTATTATTTTTCGTATATTCTCGCGTCCGGATTTGCCGCGTTGCGCGTATCCATAACCCGGTAAATCAACAAGATACCATTTGTCGTTGATTATGAAATGGTTGATTAGTTGCGTTTTGCCCGGTTTCTGTGATGTCATGGCCAACCCTTTGTGATTGGTCAGCATATTTATCAGAGATGACTTGCCCACATTGGAACGTCCGATGAAAGCGTATTCCGGCATTGTTCCCGCCGGACATTTCCGGATATCCGTATTGCTTATTACAAATTTAGCGCTTTTTATTTCCATGTTCTCAAAATTAAGCAGACAAAGTTACGGTTTTTATCTGAAAAATGAAAGTGGTCTGCAGAACCGTAATCCGATGAATGTGAGGATGCCATTGAGTAAAAGCAGTTCGTATCCGAAATGGTAACTTGTATGGTGAGCGAAAATATAATCTGCCGTCAGGCAAATGACAGGAGCCGCCACACAGATATACGGAACATAATTATCATAGGGTTTTTGTTTGGTGAACAACCCAAATGCAAATAACCCGAGCAGCGGGCCGTAGGTGTAGGATGCAATTGTATAGATCGCATCAATGACGCTACGGTCGTTTACCGCCCTGAAAAGTAACAGGGTCAGGGTAAATACGATTGTGATGAACAGATGCGCTTTTAACCGGATTTGTTTTGCTTTCTTCGTATCTTCTTTTTCCATGTTTAAGATGTCAACACAAAAAGAGGTGGTCAGCGCTGTTAACGCCGAATCCGCACTACTGAATGCGGCGGCGATGATGCCAATCGTAAAAAATATGAGAATAGATGGGCCTAAAACGCCCGATGTGCACAGCATCGGGAGGATATCATCTCCCGTTGCAGGCAACTCTATGTTTGTCTGCGAAGCAAATGTGATGAGTAATATGCCGAGGCAGAGAAACATGAAATTGATAGGGATAAATAAAAAACCGTATACATACATGTTTTTCTGCGCATCTTTCAGGTTCTTGCAGGATAGATTTTTCTGCATCATATCCTGATCTAATCCGGTCATGACTACCGGTACGAAAATTCCACCCAGAAACTGCTTGATGAAATGTTGCCTGCTGGTCCAGTCATCAAATTCGAACAGGCGGAAATGCGGACTTTCGTATAGTGTGTGCGCCGTTTCCATTATATCAAGCCCCAAATGGTCTTTTACTTTCCAGATAATGATGATAAGCATCGCAATCAGACACAGGGCCTGAAGCGTGTCTGTCCATATAATGGTACGTATGCCGTTCCGGTAGGTATAAAGCCATATCAAGAGGACGCAGGCTATTGCTGTTACGACAAACGGTATATTCCACCGGTCGAACACGTATGTTTGAAGAATCAATACGACGAGATACAGGCGTGCCGCCGCTCCAAGCATTTTAGACAGCAGGAAAAAGGATGCGCCTGTTTTGTAACTCCTGAGGCCTATACGCTTTTTAAGGTATTCGTAGATAGAGGTTAATTGTAGTTTATAATAAACGGGAAGTAATACTTTTGCGATAATAATATATCCGATAAAAAAGCCAAAAACCATCTGCATATATGTCATGTCTGTGGTACGAACCCATCCGGGTACGGATACGAACGAAACTCCGGAAAGAGACGAACCGATCATTCCGATGGCTACGATATACCAGGGCGAACACCGGTTGCCAAGGAAGAAGGCCTCATTGCCGGTGTGTTTCCGCCCTGTAATCTGTGATATGAATAATAATACGAGAAAATAAAAGAATATGACAAATAGTATGATGTAACTGTTCATTTTCAGATCATTATTTGAAATGCATGATGATAAATCTTGTTTGATTATTACGTTGCGTATATTTGTTTAATGTGAAATTTATTGCGAAGATAAGGTCTTTTTCCAATGATTTGCGATCTTTGATAAAAAATAAATGTATTTTTGTACTGGATTAGCTTTAATTAATTTTCAAGAAAGGAGATGATATGAAGGGGCAGGACGATGTTTTTAAAAGGTTTTATGAGTCTTTCCAGCATATGGACGGACATTTTCATATTCTGGAACACCGTGTTCCGGTGGAACAACAGATGGCTTATTTTACCTATTCCGACCGAATTCGTAAAGAGATCTGTGAAATGACAGATGCCGGTTATGAAAGATACATGGCTGATTTGAAGCATGATGAACGGTCTATAGAGGAGAAAAAACATATTCTGTCTAAACTGGCTTTATCAAAACAGGTACGGGCTTACAGGTTGCTGGAGCAATATGTGCAACATCCGGATCCGGATTTGGATCCCGAACTGGTAAACTGGGCATATATGGCCTTGATGGAAAGCCGGATTACGCTTGAATCGGAACTGTCGGGAGAAAAACAGATTTATATATCGACAGGATTAGGCGGTAAAAAACAGAAGTTGCGTTTTTATGTTTTGATACTGTCGTTCGGAGGAGAGCCTTTCTTTGATTATCAGCGTAAGGTAATTGAAAAAGAGTTCGGATATACTTTGTCGAGGGCGGATTGTGAGATCGAACGGTTGTCAATCGGAGATAAATATGTTGAACTTGTCTTTCTTGTTCCGGTAAAGGCCGATCTGAAAAAGATACTGGAAAATGTGATACGTGAGTGTAACCTGTACGGAAATTTTTTGTCGGAAATTTTTACGGTTACGAATGTCAAAGAGCTTACTCCGGAAGAGGTAGGCCAGATTGTGGAAAAATATGGACATGATAAAGCAGGCCGCTAAGTATGGCGTTGTGGGGGCCGGAAATACGATCTTGTCATTAGTTATCATCTGGGTTATGACAAAGAAGTTGGGATGTACGGAAGCGTTCTCTAATTTTACCGGATATTTTATCGGATTAATAAACAGTTTTTTCCTGAATCGTAAGTGGACGTTTAACAGTACCGGCAATGTGTTTGGCAGCGCGGTTAAATTTTTTCTTGTTTTTGCCGTTTGTTATTTGCTTCAACTGGGTGTCTTATTACTCCTGAATCGTTATTGCCCGCAAAATCCTCCGCTCTATTCGCTGTTTGAGCCGATGTTGAAGATTTTTAAGATTGATACATTGTTTTATATCCAACTATTGTCAATGGTTGTATATACGGCGGTTAATTTCCTGATCAATAAATATTATACGTTTAAAAAGTAATACTGCTATGCCGAAACTCTCTGTTATCATCCCGTGTTACAATGAAGAAGACGTCATTGTTGAGTCTTATAAACATACGAAGTCCGTACTGGATACGCTTTCCTGTGATTCGGAAATTATTTATGTAAATGATGGAAGTTCCGACCGTACCTATGAGTTGTTGAATGAGATAGCGGCAACAGACGGGCATGTCAAGGTTTTGCATTTTTCCCGGAATTTTGGTCACCAACCGGCTGTTTCGGCGGGAATACATCATTGTTCGTCAGACTGGGCTATTATTATGGATGCTGATTTGCAGGATCCTCCGGAACTGATCCCTGAGATTCTTAGATTTCGTGAACAGGAACAGGCGAATGTCGTATATTGTGTCCGTAC
>DOZP01000271.1:25590-26494 GCA_003517945.1 Porphyromonadaceae bacterium
GAGGTTGAATTTCCTTTGGATACGGGCGATTTCAGGCTTATAGACCGTAAAATAATGGATCAGTTTTACCGGTTGCGCGAGCACAGTAAGTATATACGCGGTTTGGTCAGTTGGATGGGCTTCAAGCAGGTGCCTTTTTATTATGAGCGGCATGCCCGTTTTGCCGGAGAAACAAAGTATCCGTTGACGAAAATGCTTAAATTCGCTTCTACGGCGCTGCTCTATTTTTCTAAGAAACCATTGCTTCTCGCCATCGGATTGGGCTTTCTGGCTGTCATTGTAGGTATCGTATTGGCTGTTTGGGTAGCTTTGGGTAAATTATACGGATTTAGTAATGCCGAAACCGGCTGGACTTCAATTATAACGATTGTTGTCTTTTTTGGCGGCGTGCAATTACTTACGATAGGTGTTCTGGGTCAATATATAGGTGTCCTTTTTGATGAAATCAAAGGGAGGCCGGAGTATATTATTGATAAAAAAATAGGGATTTAAGTATATTTAACAATAATGTTTTTTTTTTCTTCAGATTAATGCGGACATTTGCAGACATAATGAATTGCTGAAATATATCATAATAATGGGAACTGAAAGTCTTACTATTTACTGGTGTGTATTAAGTAACTATATGTAATATTATAGTAAATATTGTTTATGTTGTGAATAATATTTATTATAGCAGCCGGTAATGATTCTTTAAAAGTTTACATTGTATGTCTCAGTATGTAGCAAGTTCAGGAGAATTTGATATAATATTTTAGCGAAAATTTATTTTGTTGTTATATGGACGGAAATAGAAAATAATAGTTATAGTAACTAATCAAATTTATATACACCCGTGGAAATATGCTCGTTGTGAAACGTGTAAGATTTCAGAAATATCGCAATTGGGTAAATGCTGCCATTA
>DOZP01000271.1:26534-28366 GCA_003517945.1 Porphyromonadaceae bacterium
AGAGATGCGCTTTGGTATATTAAATATGGGGTTTTCTTATAAGCAGTTTTTCCAGTCTACATTATGCATGTCTCCGCTTTTTGCAAATTCCTGATGGAAGGCAAAGCAGCAATTGAGGTTTTGGGGGGTATGTCCTTTTATTCCCATGTTAAGGTATTCATTGAGCAATGAACGGTAACCTGGGTCAACACAATTGTTGATGATTGCCTGAGCGCGTTGTCTGGGTGATTTTCCGCGCAGGTCGGCTACCCCGTGTTCGGTTATGATGATCTTTACCGAGTGTTCGCTGTGGTCGAGGTGTGATACCATCGGGACAAAAGCGCTGATTTTGCCATCTTTCGCCGTTGACGGTGTGGTGAAGATCGACAGATAGGCGGAACGCGTAAAGTCTCCGGAGCCTCCGAGGCCATTCATCATTTTTGTGCCCAGCACATGTGTTGAGTTGATGTTGCCGAAGATATCCGCTTCGAGCGCCGTGTTGATCGTAATCAATCCCAGCCGGCGTGCGACTTCCGGATTGTTGGATATTTCTTCCGGACGCAACAATATTTTGCTTTTAAAGAAGCCAAGATCGGCATAAATATCTTTCAGCACTTCGAGGCTTACACTTAAAGAACATCCGCTGGCAAACCTGACACGTCCTTCTTTCATCAGTTTGATGACAGCGTCCTGTATTACTTCGGTGTAAATGTTGAATGCCGGGATTTCTTTGTTTGCACCCATAGCGCCTAATACGGCATTCGCCACATTACCGACGCCGCTTTGTACGGGAAGGAATGACGCGGGGATACGGCCCGCTTTTATTTCGTTAACAAGAAAGTCCGAAACATTTTTACCGATGGCCAATGTGACGTCGTCGAGCGGTGAGAATTTGCTGCCGTCGGCTTCGTTGTTGGTTTCTACAATACCGATAATTTTTTTCGGATCTACTTTGATAAATGGCTGTCCGATACGATCGGAAGGTGTATAAATAGGGATTTCACGGCGCAAAGGCGGATCCGCAGGCTCGTAAATATCGTGCATGCCGCGTGTCTCCTTCGGGTGAAAATGATTTAATTCAACGATGATTTTATCTGCCAGACGGCATATGGTCGGAGCGATGCCGACCCCTTCGGTCGGAACGATTTCGCCGTCATCCGTTATATCTGCAGCTTCTATTATTGCAACATCCACTTTGCCTAAAAATCCGTAACGAAGGCATTGAGCCAACTCTGAAAGGTGCATGTCAAAATAGGCCGTTCCGTCAGCGTTGAGTAATGTGCGTAAATCTTTGTTGGATTGATAGGGAGTGCGGAACTTTATAGCATTTGCCCTTGCTAACGCTCCGTCGATATGATCACCGGTTGACGCCCCGGTAAAAATCCCGATACGGAAAGGATTTCCGTTTTTATGTTCTTCTTCCGCTCTTTTTGCAATAGCTTCCGGAATGATTTTCGGGCAACCGGCCGGAGTAAATCCACTGAATCCTACGTTGTCGTCATTTTTTACATAAGAAGCGGCTTCTTCCGCCGTAATTTTTTTAAATGTCATAATATAATACTGTTAATGTTTACGATTCTTCTGAAAAAACGCCCGCAAAGATAGCACAAATCAACTACAAAGTCAAAAGAAAGTTCATTTTCTTTCCCGGATATGAAGCGATGTATTTATACGGTATATTAATTACCGGCGATTATCCGTAAAATCTGATTTGTTGTGTCTGCAATGTGTACGGCTCCGGATGCTTTCAGCTCGGAACGCGGACGAAAACCCCATGTGACGCCAATAGACGTTACGTTGCTATTGGAAGCTGTCTGCATATCAACTCCCGAGTCGCCGACATATAAAGTATC
>DOZP01000271.1:28464-30567 GCA_003517945.1 Porphyromonadaceae bacterium
GTTGCCTGCTGATATTTGTTGGAGGCTACGGCCATTTTAACCCCTTTGGCCTGCAGGGTGTTTAAAAGTTCGGGTATGCCTTCGTATGGTTCCGTGTATTCCGTATTATGCGCGTCGTAGTAAGGCAGGAATGTTTTTCGTATTTTTATGATGTTTTCTTCTGTTTTCTTGCCGTCCGGGAGGGCCCGTTCGAAAAGTTTATTGATACCGTTGCCTACAAAGTAGTTATATGATTCAACAGGATGCCGGGGAAAGCCGTTTTTTTCTAATGCGTAGTTTGTGCTGTAGGCGAGGTCTGATATGGTGTTTAGTAGTGTTCCGTCTAAATCAAAAATGATTAATTTTGCTTGTTGCATAGTTAATATTTTCGTTTGAAAACTTCATTATAAATAAACGCTCTGCGCCATTCATTCGTGTTTTCCGGCATGTCATCAAGAGAAACAGCCGTTTTTTCTTCATCCGGATCTTCCATGTTCAGGGAAGAATCGGTCGTTTCTTTTTTGAATGTGGAATAATCTTTTTCTTTGCTTTTGTTAAATAGCCCGTATCCGGGAGAAGTCGTTTGTTGCTTCTGTTGATGATAAGCTCCTGATGTTTTTTGGTGTGAGACGGAGTGTTGAGTTTCCGTATGTTTGTTCCGGGATTCTTTGTTTTCCCAGTCTTCCGTGACGATTTCGCGAGGCTGCCGTTTTCCGGTAGTCTGTTTGTTTTTTTTGTTAATAGATCCGATGAAGCTACTGATAGCGGCAATAATGATAATTACCATATACAGCCAATCGCCGATATTTTCCATGCAGTTCAGTTTTTGTTGAGGCAAATATACGAAATATATTGAAACAAAATAATCATCAAACATTTTTTGTTTGTCCGCTTTCTCCGAAATAGATATAAAATCGGTATCTTTGCGGTCATTTTTGAAATCAAATGAGATGGAGCAGGATGTAAAAGAAATGCCGGATCGTAAACTTTATATGGAGACTTACGGTTGCCAGATGAATGTAGCGGATAGTGAAGTCGTATCTTCCGTGATGCAGACGGACGGTTATGTGCTCACGGAAAATATAGAGGAAGCGGATGCTATTTTTGTCAATACATGTTCTGTCCGCGATAATGCGGAGCGGCGGGTGATAGCCCGTCTGCAATATTTTCAGTCGCTACGCAGGAATAAGAAAAAGTTGATAATCGGTGTTTTGGGCTGTATGGCGGAGCGGGTAAAAGATGATTTGGTAAAAAATCAGGGTGTTGATTTGGTGGCCGGTCCTGATTCTTATTTGGATTTGCCGAACCTGGTAGGGGCCGTGGAACGCGGTGAGAAAGCTATCAACGTCGAGTTATCGTCCCGGGAAACATATAAGGATGTTGTACCTTTAAAAATGGCCGGCGTTCATATTACCGGTTTTGTTTCTATTATGCGCGGGTGTAACAATTTCTGTTCTTACTGTATTGTACCTTATACGCGGGGTCGTGAGCGTAGCCGCGATGTGGAGAGTATTTTGAATGAAGTGCTCAATATGCATGCCAAAGGATATAAAGATGTCACGTTGCTTGGACAGAATGTAAATTCCTATAATTATGAAACGGCGGATGGGGAGGTGATCGGTTTTCCTCAGTTACTGGAACGTGTGGCCGGAGCTGTGCCCGCTATGCGTATCCGGTTTATGACTTCTCATCCGAAAGATATGAGCGATGAGATGTTGTATGTAATGGCGGCGCACAGAAATATATGTAAGTTTATTCATTTGCCGGCCCAGTCGGGGAGTTCGCGGATCTTGCAAATAATGAACCGTAAATATACGCGTGAGTGGTATCTCGAACGGATTGCTGCGATACGTCGTATCTTGCCTGAATGTGCGATCTCGACCGATTTGTTTTGCGGTTTTCATTCGGAAACGGAAGAGGAGTATGAGGAAACGCTTTCACTGATGCGTGAAGTGGGGTATGATGCTGCTTTTATGTTTAAATACTCGGAACGCCCCGGAACGTATGCGGCCGGTCATTTGCCGGACGATGTGCCGGAGGATGTTAAAGTTCGCCGTTTACAGGGGATGATTGATTTACAGAATAAATTGTCGGAGGAAAGTAATGTTCGTGATATCGGAAAGA
>DOZP01000271.1:30677-35460 GCA_003517945.1 Porphyromonadaceae bacterium
GCCACTTTATTTGGCAAAGAGGTTGTTAAAAAAACGTAATCATAGATGGTTTTACATGGAAATGTATTTATTTTGTGCTGAAATTGGGAGGAGTGTTAGTCATTTCTTCCAAAAAGTATTATGGTTTAGGGGCGATAATTGCGTTTTGAATGGCAGCAAAAAATAAAAGAAATACTATCTCTTTCTTTAATTCCCATCTCATTTCGGTGGTCAGTATATCGTTGGTACTATTCTTGCTTGGTTTGATTCTCATCATGGGTTTTTTAGGAAATGAATTGTCTCATTATGTAAAAGAAAATATTACGGTTTCCGTCATTCTGACGGAAGATCTTTCCGATGTAAAGATCCGTAAGATACGGGATGATCTGGAGAGTCAGCCTTATGTCAAATCGACGGAATATATTTCAAAAGAGCAGGCTTCGCTTGAAATGCAGCGTGAATTGGGTGAGGATCCCGAGACTTTTTTAGGGTTTAATCCGTTTCATGCTTCTATTGAAGTAAAGCTGAAAGCGGAATATACGCATCCGGACAGTCTTCCGGTTATAGAGAAGCGTCTTTCTTCCGAAGCAAGCGTATCCGATGTGCAGTATCGCAGGGATATGATGCAGGTGGTGAATCAGAATATCCGTCGCGTGGGCGTTGTCCTTTTTATCTTATTTATCATATTGGTTGTCATTTCTTTTGTGCTTATTAATAATATGGTAAGGCTGTTGATTTATTCAAAGCGTTTTCTTATTTATACCATGCACCTTGTCGGTGCGACTCCCGCTTTTATCCGGCGTCCTTTTCTCCGGCACAATGTTTTCGGCGGACTGGTTGCCGGTGTGATTGCAATCATGATGCTGACGGGTTTATTGTATTATGTAAAGTATGAGTTTATGAATGTTGAGGAAATATTGAGTCAGGATATTCTGTGGATTATTTATGGAGTTGTCCTTGCCTTCGGTGTTTTTTTATCTGTTATTGCGGCCTATTTTGCGGTAAACAGGTATTTGCGTATGGCAAGAGGTAAATTGTATTATATATAGGATATAAAAATAGATACATGATGAAAGATTTTGCATTTGGAAAAGAAAATTTTATGGTGATAGCTGTAGCTGTCGTGTTGATAATTATTGGTTTTGCTATGATGAGTGGCGGAGGTTCTACAGACGGCGTCTCGTTTAATCCGGATATATTCAGTAAGCAGCGAATCGTTGTCGCTCCGATCATAACGGTCTTGGGTTTTGCGCTTGTGGTGGTTGGGATTTTAAGAAAACCGAAAGATCATCCGGCGTCCGGTGCTGAGAAAGGTAAGGCATGAGTTGGATCGAAGCTGTTGTCTTGGGTCTTATCCAGGGATTGACGGAATTTTTGCCGGTTAGCAGTAGCGGACATTTGACGATTGCCGGTACTTTTTTCGGATTGAGCGGCGAAGAAAATCTTGTTTTTGCAATTCTTCTTCATGTAGCGACCGTATTGAGTACGATTGTTGTTCTATGGGCTGAAGTGTCGGGATTGTTCAAGGGGTTGTTTTCTTTTCGCCGGAATGAAGAAACGAATACCGTTTTGAAAATTTTACTTTCGATGATTCCGGTAGGGATTGTCGGGTTATTTTTTAAAGATACGGTGGAGGAGTTGTTTGGTAGCGGTTTGATGTTGGTCGGGTGCATGTTGTTGCTGACTGCTTTATTGTTGGTGATTTCTTATTTTGCCCGGCCGCACCGGAAGGAAAAACTCTCGTTTCGTGACGCTTTCATTATCGGGATTGCTCAGGCATGTGCTGTCGTACCGGGTCTTTCCCGTTCGGGATCGACAATCGCTATGGGTATTATGCTCGGAAATAAAAAAGAAAATGTTGCAAAATTTTCCTTTTTGATGGTGATTATTCCGGTATTGGGCGAGGCTATGCTGGATGTGCTGAAGATGTTAAAGGGAGACGAGTCTTCCGCTTTTTCCACTATACCGGTATATGCTATGATCTGTGGCTTTGTGACGGCTTTTTTATCCGGCGCTTTCGCTTGTAAGTGGATGATCAATTTAGTAAAAAGAGGTAAGCTTATTTATTTCGCGTACTATTGTGTTGCAATGGGTTTGTTTGTTGTTATATATTCGTTGATATGATGGATTTTGAGGCTGGTGAGATCGTGTATTTTAATAAACCGCTTGATTGGACATCATTCGATCTGGTGAATAAGTTTCGTTACAAGCTTTCACGTAAGTTGCGCGTAAAAAAAATAAAGGTCGGCCATGCCGGAACACTGGATCCGAAAGCGACAGGTGTGATGATTTTGTGTACGGGGCGGGCTACCAAGCGGATTGAGGAATTTCAGGGACAGACAAAGGAATATGTGGCGACACTGAAATTGGGAGCGACTACTCCTTCGTTTGATCTGGAGAAAGAGATAGATGCTACTTATCCGGTAGAGCATATCACGCGAGAGAAGGTAGAGGGCGTATTGACGATGTTTACTGGGCGGATAGAGCAGGTGCCGCCGGCTTTTTCCGCATGTAATGTGGATGGTAAACGGGCTTATGAGTTAGCGCGAAAAGGCGTGGATGTGCCGCTGAAAGCTAAGGAGCTGGTGATTGATGAAATAGAATTGATAGCGTATGATTTACCTGTTGTAAAAATACGCGTGGTATGCAGTAAGGGTACTTATATCAGGGCTTTGGCGCGTGATATAGGCAGTGCGCTTGATTCGGGGGCTTACCTGATTGCATTGGAAAGAACGCGTGTGGGGGATATAACGCTGGATAAGTGCCTGAATCCGGAAGATATAGATGTTTTTCTGGATCAGTCGGTATCCTGAATCTAAAGTTGAATTATAAACTTGATAAATAAATATGAAACTCTCAAAATTCAAATTTACGTTACCGGCGTCGTTGATCGCCCGGCATCCGACCAGATTTCGTGATGAGTCGCGTCTGATGGTTATTCACCGGAATAAGGGTAAGATTGAACACCGTGAATTTAAAGATCTTATTAAATATTTTGGTAAGGGCGATGTCTTTATCATGAATAATACCAGAGTGTTTCCCGCCCGTTTGTACGGGAATAAGGAAAAGACCGGAGCGCGCATTGAAGTGTTTCTTTTGAGGGAGCTTAATCCTGAACTTCGTTTGTGGGATGTGTTGGTAGATCCGGCACGTAAAATCCGTATCGGCAATAAATTGTATTTTGGCGAAGACGACTCGCTGGTCGCCGAAGTGATTGATAATACCACATCTCGAGGACGTACGCTCCGTTTCTTGTTTGACGGACCGCATGAAGAGTTCAGGGACACATTATATGGGTTGGGGCATACGCCTCTTCCGAAGTATATGGCACGGGAAGCGGAACCGGAAGATGTTGAACGTTATCAGACGATCTTTGCATCGGAAGAGGGGGCTGTTGTCGCTCCCGCTGCAGGCCTCCATTTCAGCCGGGAGTTGATGAAGCGGCTTGAGATAAAAGATTGTAAGTTTGAATATGTAACCGTACATTCCGGGTTAGGAAATTACAGGGAGATTGACGTAGAAGACCTGTCTAAACATAAGATGGATTCGGAACAGATGAGAATCAGCGCGGAGGTTGTCGATTCAGTGAACGAAGCCAAAGACAATGGTAAAAAGATATGTGCTGTCGGCACTTCTGTGATGCGCGCCATTGAATCGTCCGTCAGTACGGATGGACATTTGAAAGAGTATGACGGATGGACCAATAAGTTTATCTTCATGCCTTACGATTTCAGTATTGCCAATTGCATGATTACGAATTTTCATATGCCTTTATCCTCTTTGTTGATGATGACCGCTACGTTCGGAGGTTATGATCTTGTCATGGAGGCTTATCATACGGCTATCAAAGAAGAATACCGCTTTTGCGCGTATGGCGATGCTATGTTAATCTTATGATGATTAGCGGTTAGCGGTTTTATGATTGTTTACCTGGGTTTGGGCTCCAATTTGGGAGACAAACGGAAAAATATAGAAAAAGCGCTTGCGCTTATTGCTGAAAGGGTGGGAGATGTTCGTGCCCTTTCGGGTTTTTATGAAACGCCTTCCTGGGGATATACATCTTCTCATACTTATCTGAATGCGGTAGCCCGGATAGAGACGCCCTTACGGCCGGAAGATCTCCTGTTCGCTACACAAGACATCGAACGGGAATCCGGCCGTACGGAAAAAACGATTGGCCGGGCATACCGTGACCGTATCATTGATATTGATATCCTATTATACGGCGATCTGGTCATACAAACGCCACTACTGACCATTCCTCATCCCCTGATGCATCAGCGGGCGTTTGTTCTTCAACCCTTATCGGAAATCTCGCCTGATCTTATTCATCCTGTTCTGGGAAAAACAATCGCAGAAATATATTCAACGTCGGAAAATGACAAATAAGTCATTCGTGTAGCCATATATGGGCGGATGCATCGCTCGGCATGCGCCAGTCGCTACGCGGGGAAAGACTGATGGAGCCTACTTTGGGGCCGTCGGGCAGGCAATTGCGTTTGAATTGCTGGGAAAAGAAGCGACGCAGGAATGTCCGGAGCCATTTTTTTATTTCCTGATCGTTATATTTTTCCCTGAAAGCCTGTTGAGCGAGGAATACGATCTTTTCCGGCGGCGCCCCGAAGCGCATAAAGTGATACAGGAAGAAGTCATGCAGTTCGTAAGGGCCTATGAAATCTTCCGTTTTCTGGCTGATGGAACCGTCTTCGTTGGCCGGAATCAGTTCCGGGCTGATGGGGGTATCCGCAATATCCAACAATGTTTTTTGCGCTTTTTTGCCGGACAGGTTATTGGCTGTCCATTC
>DOZP01000282.1:0-4768 GCA_003517945.1 Porphyromonadaceae bacterium
TTAAAAAAACTATATTTGTAGGCTTTAAGTTAATATTCACATATTATGAAAGGAATGGAATGCAAAACGTACACTTATTGGGGAGTTGCCATGATAGTATATATGTTATTAATGTACATATCCTTATTAGTGCTTTCGGTCATCATTTGGGCAGATAAATCATTATATACATGTTTGTTTATCACTGTGATTTTATTGTTCGGTTTGTTATGCTTTTATAAAATAACCATAACAATTGATAAGACAAACCTTTCTTTCAAATTAGGTATTGGTTTGATTAAGAAAAGCTATGAAATAGCGAACATAAAATCCTGTAAACCATATACCGGTATTTCCAAAAGAATGGGCATTGCCGGTCCCAAAATATCTTTTACCGGTAATATACTTGAATATTACATTGTGACCGGGTTTAAGGCAATAGAGCTTCGGTTTCATGATAGACCAAAAACAACTGTTTTAATTGGAACCAATCAACCGGATGAAATTAGCCGATATATTCAATCGCTTATTGATGAATCTATTAACGCATTAAAAAAATGATGGATATAAGTAGAGAAAAAATGTATGTCTGGGGCTTATGTATACTGTTATTTGCAGGATGTAAAAGTATTAACGGCAAATACATTCATGAAGATGATATTTTATATGTACAAGGAAGGACACCCTGGAACAGTAGACAGTATTGTTATGCCGACAAATTCGGCAGTCCGAAACTTCCAAAGGAATATCCTTTTAATTATTTTAAAGCGGCAAATCCATTTAGTTACGGTTTAGCTCTTGTAATGGATCAAAATGATGAATGGAAATATATTGACAGAAAAGGGAATGTGGTAATAGATGCGTCGGATTATAGTATGTGTTGGGGATTTGGAGAGCTTATGAATCCGGGTCAGGGATGTATTAAGGGATTGGCTTATGTCTGCAAGAGCGAAAGTGATACGTGTAATTTTCTTTATTATTCGGAAGATAAAGGGGAGTTTGTAGATAGTGGAACGAGATTTGGCATGATCAACCGGAAAGGACAAGTTGTATTACCGATTGAATATGAACATATTACGGGATTAAATGGGGATATTCCTCCGTATGACGCTATTTGGTGGGTTCGAAAAAATGGCTTGTATGGAGCCATCAATGAAAAGGCTCGACTAATCATACCATTAAAATATACGGACATAAAGCTTTTTGAAAATGGCCACGCCCTGGTCAAATCCAATGACTTTTGGGGACTTATTAATAAAAGAGACAAGACGGTATTTCCTTTTTCAATTACGGAATACAAACAATTCGCAACTTCCAAATCTCAGTCGCGAACACTTGCAAAGCAAGGAGATCATTGGGGGATTATCAATCATAAAGGAAAAACAATCATCCCTTTTGTTTATGCGCGATGGGAAGAAGTTCAAGACTGGCATATCGTCAGATTGTATAAAGCCGACGGCAGCTATGTTACCTGGAATTTCAAAGAGGATAAATATTTGGACTGATATACTGTTTTTGCGCATTTCATAAATATTTCGTAATATTGCATCGTAAAATAAAACGGAATCATATGAATATTTATGACGATTTGGAAAAGCTGAAAAAACTGCTGGATGAAGGCGCTATTACGCAGGAAGAATACGAACGTGAAAAAACGCGTATACTATCTGCACAATATACTGTTAATCCGGCGGGATGGGATTTGGGAATTGACGAAAAGTCATTTGTGGCGCTGATGCATGCGTCGCAGTTTTTGTCAAGTTTTATCGCCCCTTTAGTTATGTGGCTTTTATTCAAGGAGAAAAGCAAACTTGTGGACGAAGCGGGGAAGAATATCCTTAATTTTGAATTGAGTTATTTTCTTTATAGCCTGATATTATGTATCACCTGTATCGGAAGCGTGCTTGTACCTGTCATAGCAATTGCCGCGATCATATTTATTATCATTGCGATGATAAAAGCGATTAACGGTGAGACGTGGCCTTATCCGCTTTCCATTCGTATTCTGAAATAAAAGCGATTTTATTTCAAAAGGATTAATGATGCAAATGAAAAAATATGTAATGGATATGAAGGTGGTGGAGAACCTGCGTCTTCACCCCATGTATTGTTTACTGAAGCTGACTGCTGATAAGAAACTTCCGGAAATGATTCCCGGGCAATTTGTCCAGGTGCGTGTAGACGGTTCTCCGCAAACCTTCCTGCGGCGTCCTATCTCAATCAATTATATTGACAAGGAGGCCAATGAGCTTTGGCTTCTTATTCAGATCGTCGGAGAAGGAACAAAGCGTATGGCGGAATATCAGCCCGGAGATACCATGAATATCATCCTTCCTTTAGGTAACGGATTTTCGATACCGCAGTTGCCGGTTGATTCGAAACTGCTTCTTGTAGGGGGCGGTGTCGGTACGGCTCCGATGCTTTACCTGGGCGATACGTTGAAAAGTTTAGGTTTCGAGCCTGCGTTTTTACTGGGTGCGCGTTCGAAAGATGATATCATGCAATTGAACGAATTTGAAAAGACCGGCGAAGTATATATAACGACGGAAGATGGTTCGATGGGCGAAAAAGGGTTTGTTACCCATCACAGCATACTGGCGGAAAAGAAAATAGAACAAATATATACATGTGGCCCCAAACCGATGATGGTGGCTGTAGCGAAGTATGCGAAAGCCATGAATATATCCTGTTACGTTTCTCTTGAAAATATGATGGCGTGCGGAATAGGAGCCTGCCTGTGTTGTATTGAAAATACGGTAAAAGGGAATGTTTGTGTATGTACGGAGGGGCCTGTGTTTAATATAAATCAACTGACATGGCAGATTTGACTACGCGAATAGGGGAGATGACCCTGAAAAATCCGGTTATGACAGCTTCCGGCACATTCGGTTATGGCACAGAATATGCTGATTTTATGGATGTATCGCGGATCGGAGGGATTATTGTCAAAGGTACGACGATCGAGCCGCGTGAAGGAAATCCGTATCCCCGTATGGCGGAAACGCCTTCCGGTATGCTGAATGCGGTCGGCTTGCAGAACAAAGGCGCGGATTATTTTGTAAAAGAGATCTATCCTTCTATACGCGGAATCAATACGAATATGATCGTAAACGTCAGCGGTTCATCTATTGAAACATACGTGGCGTGTGCCGAAAAAATGGCGGCGCTAGAATACATACCGGCTATTGAGTTGAATATTTCATGTCCGAATGTGAAGCAGGGCGGGATGGCTTTTGGCGTATGTGCATCGTCGGCGGCGGAAGTGGTTCGTGCGGTGCGAAAGGTATACCCTAAAGTGTTAATCGTGAAATTATCTCCGAATGTGACTGATATAACGGAGATTGCCCGTGCGGCAGAGGCGGAGGGGGCCGACTCCGTATCGCTTATCAACACCCTGTTGGGAATGGCTGTTGATGCGGAAAAGCGTACGCCTGTATTGTCGACCGTAACGGGCGGATTGTCGGGCCCGTGTGTGAAGCCGGTCGCTTTACGGATGGTGTGGCAGACGGCGCGTGCGGTTGATATACCGGTGATAGGACTTGGCGGTATCGCTTCGTGGAAAGATGCCGTAGAATTTATGCTGGCCGGAGCAACGGCTATACAGATCGGTACTTGCAATTTTGTAGACCCGGAAATTCCCGTAAAAGTGATAGACGGCATCAATGACTATTGTAACCGGCATGGTTTTAAATCGGCAAGCGAATTGGTCGGGGCGCTCCGTGCGGATTGACAATGAATAACGGCAACTGAAATGAGCGCCCGGAGGCGTAAGAAATAATTGATGAGGAAAAAATTTATAAGTTTATTTTTTGTTTTTGGATTGGGTGCCGGGGTTCAGGCACAGCATATTCATGTTCCGGATGAAGCGTTTAAGGCTTTTCTTGTGGAGCATTTTGATTCCGATGGAGACGGTAAAATTTCGGAGATAGAAGCAAAAGCGGTTACACGCATGAAATTTTCGACTGAAAAAATTGCTTCTATTGAAGGAATAGCGCATTTTACATCGTTGGAAGAGTTGGATTGTACGCCTTCCAATCCATTCGGAAAAGGATTACTTACTTCATTTGATATCAGTCGCAATCTCTCCCTGAAGAAGTTATATTGCTATAATAACCAATTGGATACAATTGACCTGAGCCATAATGCGGCATTAACGGATGTGAATTGCGCGAACAACCGGATAAAAACGCTGGATATCAGTCACAATCCTCTGTTGGAAGAACTGATATGCGACAATAATAAAATCGAATCGCTGGATGCCGGTTGGTGCGGCGCGCTTACTTACCTTAGCTGTAGCCGGAATGAACTCACATCACTGCATGTCGGCGCCTGTACCATATTACGTTTTCTGGATTGTTCGGGAAATCGTCTTTCCGTGCTGGATGTTACCAATAATACGGCTTTGTGGAGGATGAACGGTTCGCATAACCGGTTGACAAAGCTGGATGTGAGCAATAATATAAAGCTGGCCGACCTTGATTGCGGGAGTAACCGGATTGATACATTGGATGTCTCCCGGAATGTGGCATTGAGTGAGCTGGAATGTAGTATCAATAAGTTGACGACGCTTGATGTAAGCCGTAACGGTAATCTGAAAAACCTGTATTGCAACGCGATGCCCACATTAGGGACGATCTATTTCAATAAAGCGAATGAGCTCCGTAAAATCAGCTATTCAAAAGAAACCACTGTTCTTTATGCTATCAACGAAGCCGGTGTGGCGGAAGTAACTACTTTTGAAAGGGAAGAAGAATGGCTGACGATGGTCACTCCGGAAGTGGAGGTATCG
>DOZP01000282.1:4783-6250 GCA_003517945.1 Porphyromonadaceae bacterium
CGAAACGCGGGAAAACGGATCGCGTATACACCGATGCGGAAATCAGCGAATCGGAACGGAGAAAACGTGAAGTGCGCCGGATGGCCGAATCAAACCGTCATTATGCCGAGATCAAACATGCCGAAAAAGAGAAAAAACGTGAAGAACTCCGTTCGTATGCCGGAAACATATCCATACCCGATTCCGCCTTTCACGCCTATCTCATATCTCATTTCGATACGAACGGCGACGGAATGTTATCCGGCCCCGAAGCCCGGGCCGTCAAGTCTATTGATTGTCCGGAAATGGAAATCCTGTCGCTTGAAGGAATACAATATTTCACTTCACTCGAAACATTGGTATGCCGCAGGAATAAAATCACGGAGCTTGATCTGAGTTTTAATCCCGCGCTTAAAACGCTTGATTGTAGCCGGAATAAACTGAATCAACTGGATATAAGGGAGAATCCGCTTCTGACGGCATTGTGTTGCACCGTTAATAACCTGGTTGTGATAGATGTCGGTAATAATACCGCATTGACGGAGTTACGTTGCAGCGCCATACGCCTGATAGAACTCGATGTAAGTAAAAATACGAAACTTACGACACTGGAATGCGGGTATAATCATCTGGAAACGCTTGATCTGAGCCGGAACCTTTCCCTTGACAGCCTGATTTGTAATGATAATAAACTGAAGGGGATTGCAGTCGGACACCTGGTCCGGCTGGCAAAGTTGGATTGCAGCGGTAATCTGATGGTCAATGTGTTGGTTTCCGGTAATAAGGAATTGAGAGAACTGAATTGCAGCAATAACCAAATTTCATCTATTGATGTTTCCCGGAACCTGTCTCTGACAACGCTTGACTGTGGTGATAATATGCTTACTTATGTTGATCTGACGAAAAACCGGATGATCGAAAATTATTATTGTTATGGAAACCGGATGGAACGTATTGATGTAAACGAGATTCCTTCGATGAAGCACCTGAAATGTATGAATAATCCGATGACGGAGATCGATATACGTACGCATCCGTCGTTGAAAATCGTAGAACTGGCGCCGATGCCTTCCCTGAAAATACTGCGTTGCAGAAGTATATTTGCATATACTTCCCTGGTCTATCCGTATACAACGGAAGTCGCATTGGGTAAGGGAGGCAGGTGATCGCGTGATTTACGGAAATTTGTATGATACATAAAGAGATAATGGAAAAATGCAGGAAATCATATAGCATGTTGTTATTGGCAGCGTGTTTTGTGGTTTTTATAACAGGATGTTCGGATAGCGATAATCCTGAAGTGCCCGGTGTTCCTGTTTTGCCGGATAACCTGAACTGTGAAGTGCTGAAAGAATATTCGTTTGATGATCTGAAAGGTCTGGAATCGGATTTTAAGAAAGAATACGTAGGTAGCGCCCTTGAATTTTTAAGCCTTATTGACAGAAACGTAAGGTATGAAGGGGATGTTCAGATACGTGTTTATAAAGT
>DOZP01000282.1:6325-16893 GCA_003517945.1 Porphyromonadaceae bacterium
TATGTTTTGAAGCATGAAGCGCCTACTCTGCGTGTGGCCGGTGATTATCCGGATCCTCATATCCTGTTTTGGCTGATTGAGGCGTTTAATCATGGTTACGCAGTGATGATACCGGATTATCCGGGTTTCGGCGATTCTTTCGGGCAATGTTATATCCCCTATGTGGAAAAAGATCCGATGGTTCGTACGACGATTGAATATATAGAAGCCGCTCAGGCGGTACTCAGCAAAGAAAAATATGAAAAGAAAAGCGGGTTCATCATATCCGGATATTCGTTGGGGGCTTATGTATCGTTGCAACTGGCGCGTGCGTTTGAAACAAATGATTTGTACAGCGAGATGCAGGTAGAGCTTCTTTTTACGGGCGGTTCGCCCTGTGATTTGCTTCGGGAGGCAGACCTTATCCGCGCTTCGGAACATATGCCGCAACCTTATTTATTTCCATTGGCTTTGCTGGGATATCAAAAGAATGGCTACCGGCAACTTGCGATGCGTGATTATCTGAAAGAACCTTATGCTTCGGGAGCGGGTGTTTATTTAGATGGGCAGCATGACGATTTCGGCAGTTATTTTACCAACAAAACGCCGGATTTGTTTACCGGAAGTTTTCTGAAAAATGAAGGTCAGGAACAGATCAATAAAATACTGGAAGATAATAGTGTGAAACCGTGGTTGAATAACTGTAGGTTTATAATGACGCATGGTGAAAACGATGAAACCGTGTATTATGAACAGGCAAGAAATTTTGCTTCGGAACATGAAAAAAACGGCGGCAGCGTATCTTTTTACAAAACGCCCGGTACACATACGAGCGCCGCACTGTGGTTTTTCTTGAATTTATATACCGAATTGAAAAAGGTTGACTGATGGATTTTTATTCAAATTTAAAGGAAATACTTTTATCTACTGAAATAAACCTGCATACGGCTTTTGTGCGACTGGCCGTGAGTTTTCTGCTTGGGGCCATCATCGGAGTAGAAAGGCAGGTGCGACGCCGGGAGGCGGGGCGGAATACGTGACCTGGGAAATATATCTCAGATTAAAATAGTAACATAAGACAGAAAAGTCCGCAAAATAAATTACTTTTGCTGTCGTTTATTGAATAGAAGAAAACCTAAGCGTAGGTTGTTTTTGTATATAGGCCTCTGAAAATCAGAGGACTGGATGTGAAGAGGAGGGTGTTGTTGTTGATGATCCGGTATTGTTTAACGAAAACTTACATTATGAAGATCAGAACTTATGTTCTCTCTGTTGCGGCAGGAATCTTTTTTCTTTCTGCGGGAACAGAAAAAGCAAGTCTTACGGAGGGCTATCGCCCCGGTGATCTTGCTCCGGGAATAAAGTCGTTGGGAACGGATGCGGATATCACGTTCTCAAACAGTTCCGGCTGCTATACGTTGTTACATTTCTGGGCTGCTTATGATGCGGAGTCCCGTTTGAAAAACGTACAGTTATGGAATGAACTGAATCGCGGCGGATGGCCGCAGGTTAAAATGGTATCTGTTTCTATGGACAAGTTAACGTCTATTTTTACCGAGACGGTAAAAACGGATAAACTGGAAGGAACAAATCAGGTGCATGAGGAACTTGGCGAACGTTCCGAAGTGTACGAAAAGTATGGATTGAAGAAAGGACTGCGGAACTTTCTTATTGACAACAACGGTGTGATTATTGCTACGGATGTTACACCCGGCAGATTGTCCGAAATGATGAGTAAACGAAAAAATTAAAAACAATGATTAAGAAGAAGGTATTTCAAAAGTGAGATGCCTTCTTTTTTTGTTTATAGCAAAAAAGTAGGTGTTTTCTTATCAATATCTCTTTTTATTATCTATTTTTGCGCTTTTATTATAGTAGTATAAACCAGCTATGCAATGAATGGAAAATGAGAAAGTGGCGTATTGAAGATTCTGAAGAATTGTATAATATCTCCGGATGGGGGATTAATTATTTTTCTATCAATAAAAAAGGGAATGTTGTTGTAACTCCCAGAATAGGATATGCAGGGGTAGATCTGAAAGAACTGATCGACGAATTGCAGTTAAAGGATATTTCAACTCCTACGTTGGTTCGTTTTCCGGATATTCTGGATAACCGGATCGAGCAAATATCCAAATGCTTTAAAATCGCTGCTGAAGAATATAATTATCAGGCTGAAAACTTTATAATTTATCCGATTAAGGTAAACCAGATGAAGCCTGTTGTGGAAGAGATTATCGGGCACGGAAAGAAGTTTAACATCGGATTGGAAGCCGGTTCGAAGCCGGAATTGCATGCCGTCATAGCGATGTATCCCGACTCGGAATCGCTGATTATCTGTAACGGATATAAAGACGAAAGCTATATAGAACTGGCATTGCTGGCCCAGAAAATGGGTAAACGTATTTTCCTGGTGGTTGAAAAACTGAATGAGTTGAGGCTGATTACCCGGATTGCCAAGCGATTGAATATACGGCCGAACATAGGTATCCGGATTAAATTATCAAGTTCCGGCAGTGGAAAGTGGGAAGATTCGGGAGGCGACGGAAGTAAGTTCGGATTGAATTCAAGCGAACTGCTGGAAGCGCTTGAGTACATATCCAAGCACAAAATGGAAGATTGCCTCCGCCTGATCCATTTCCATATCGGTAGTCAGGTTACCAAGATACGCCGTATAAAGAATGCGTTGCGTGAAGCGTCGCAGTTTTACGTTCAGTTGCGTACGATGGGCTATAACATTGAGTTTGTTGATATTGGCGGCGGATTAGGAGTGGACTATGACGGAACCCGTTCGTCAAATAGTGAAAGCAGCGTTAATTATACGATTCAGGAGTATGTAAATGACTCGATCTCTGCCATGGTAGATGCCAGTAACAAAAATGATATACCACATCCGAATATCATAACCGAGTCCGGGCGTTCGCTGACGGCTCATCATTCCGTATTGATATTTGAAGTGCTGGAAGCGACTACTTTGCCGGTATGGAATCCGGATGATACGGTATCGGAAAATGATCATGAACTGGTACGTGAATTGCTTCAGATTTTGCAGAACCTGAATCAACCCCGTTTGCTGGAATCATGGCACGATGCGCAACAGATTCGTGAAGAAGGCTTGGATTTATTCGGCCTGGGGATGCTTAATCTGTCCACGCGCGGACAGATTGAACGCCTGTACTGGACGATCGCACGCGAGATACATGCCATTTCAAGCCAGATGCGCCATGCGCCCGAAGAATTGAAACAATTGGGCAAGATTTTGCCGGATAAATATTTTTGTAATTTTTCGTTGTTTCAGTCTTTGCCGGACTCCTGGGCTATCGACCAGGTATTTCCGATCATGCCGATACACCGTTTGGACGAACATCCGTCGCGTACGGCAACCTTGCAGGATGTGACTTGTGATTCCGATGGTAAGATCGTCAATTTTATCTCTACAAAAACATATTCTTATTATCTGCCCGTTCATCCGTTCAAATCCAGGGAATCGTATTATCTCGGCGTATTTCTGGTGGGCGCCTATCAGGAGATTCTGGGTGACCTGCATAATTTGTTCGGTGATACGAACGCCGTACATGTGAGTGTGGATGAAAAAGGTTATTCCATTGACCAGATCATCGACGGTGAGACCGTTGCCGAAGTACTGGAGTATGTGCAATACAATGCCAAGAAAATGGTCCGGACGCTTGAAACATGGGTTACCGCTTCCGTGAAAGCCGGAAAAATCACGGTGGAAGAAGGAAAAGAATTCCTTTCTAATTACCGCTCCGGTTTGTATGGGTATTGCTATTTGGAATAAGGCAACACAGGTAGGTTGGCACGACAAACTCAACTGTCCAGTCCGTAGCGTTTCATTTTATTAAATAACGTTTTACGGCTTATATTGAGCGCTTCGGCGGTCAGCGTGCGGTTGTAATTATGTTTTTTCAATGCTTCCAGAATGACTTCTTTCTCGATTTGCGCGTTGATCTCCCGGATACCATTATTTTCCGTTTCGACAACAGCCGTTGTATCAACCTGTTCATAGCCTTTCACACGAAGCGGCAGGTGTTCGACTTGTATAATGCCGTCAGGGGTTAATATCATGGCGCTTTGAATTGCGTTTTCCAAGTCCCGTACGTTTCCGGGCCAGTCATAAGCCATAATTTTTTCCATCGCCGCCCGGGTTATGCTTTGTACGGTAAGGTTCAGGGCCTTGTTATGCTTTCGGATAAAGAAATCAACCAAATGGGAGATGTCTTTCTTTCGTTCGCGTAAAGGAGGTATTTGAATGGTAAAAACATTCAGCCGATACAAAAGATCAAGGCGGAAGTTCCCTTTTTTAACTTCCTCTTCCAGATCCCGGTTTGTAGCGGCTACGATACGTACATCTACCGGGACGGACTTTTTTCCGCCTATCCGCGTGATCTTACGTTCTTCGAGCACGCGAAGGAGCTTCACCTGCGCATCCATTGGTAATTCTCCGATTTCATCCAGGAAAAGGGTTCCGCCGTTTGCCCGTTCAAAAGTTCCGGCCTGCGCTTCCCTGGCATCCGTAAAGGCGCCTTTTTCATGACCGAATAATTCGTTTTCCATTAATGAAAGGGGGATAGCGCCACAGTTGACGGCTATATACGCACCATCGGAACGGTCGCTATACGTATGAATAGCATGGGCTATCAGTTCCTTTCCCGTCCCGCTTTCGCCGTTGACCAGAACCGTTGCGTTTGTTTCCGCAACCCGCTTCACCTGCGCAATGACCTGTTTTAACCCTCCGGTCTCTCCTACGATAAATGAACCGGTCTCTTTCAGTTTGTTTTTGAGATTCTTTATCTCGCCTTTCATACGGCAATGCTCTACGGCACGTCTGACCTTCAATATCAGGTTCTCATTGTCAAAAGGTTTCTCTATAAAATCATAGGCGCCTTTTTTTACGGCATCAACAGCTAAAGCGATAGAGCCGAAAGCCGTAACAAAGATAACTACCTGGTTGGGGCGGATGTTCTTTATTTGTTCCAGCGTTTCCACACCGGTCAACACAGGCATTTGCTGATCCAGAAGAATGACATCCGGCCGGAAAGAAAGCAGTACGTCCAGAACCTCCTGCCCATTCTCTACGGCCATCACTTCAAATCCTTCATCCTTAAGTAATAAAGTTATTACCCGGCGGATACGTACTTCATCATCGGCGATCAATATTTTTGGTTTCATGTGTACATTCGTTAATTAAATTTTTTTTCAAATTCATACGCGTTGCGGTAATTTAATCGTAAACAGGGTGCCTCTGCCCGGCATACTCTTCGCTTCTATATCGCCTCCGTGCCGGTTGATGGCTCCGTAACTGATCGCCAGTCCCAACCCCGTACCTTCCTCTTTTGTCGTGAAAAAAGGATTGAATATATTATCCAGATTTTTATCTTCTATCCCTGCTCCAGTATCTTCAAAAGATACAAGTAAATAGCGGTTCTGGGCGTCGATAGCAATTCCTTTTTCTATACTTATGATCAGGATTCGCGGTCGCTCCGGTTCATTATTGCTCATGGCATCGATCGCGTTCAGTATAATATTCAGAAATACCTGTTTCAATTGCTCGGCGTCACCAAATATAACGGTCTCTTCCGTAAAATATTCAAATTGAATTTCAATTTGCTGTTTTTTCAGGGTCGTATTGATAAGAACAAGAATCTGATTGATCAGTTGTTCAATATTGATTTCAACTGTATTCAATTCGGAAGGGCGGGCAAAAGACAAAAGTCCCTGAACGATTTTATTGATACGTTCAACTTCTTTGATCAACTCGGTTATCATTTCCGATTTGACAGGATCGTTTGCAAAATCTTTACTCAGGTACTGAATCGTACTTCGTATGGAAGTCAGCGGATTCCGTATTTCATGAGCCGCACCGGCAGCTAATTCTCCCAGAATCGCCAGCCGGTCTGTCCGGTACATTTTTTTTATGCGGTCGGTTTGCATTTCATATAAAGAAGCATGCTCTATGGCAAATGCGGCCTGATCGAATAACAGTGATAGCAGATTTATTTCCTGTGCGGAAAACGGGGTCTTATCCTTTTTATTACCCAGAAAAATAGTTCCGCTGATATGGTTCATCACTTTCAACGGATAAATAAGTCCGGTATCTAACTGTTTCAGCATATCCTGTTCTTCTTTTGAAAAATATTCGACAATATCCGTGTGCCGGGAAAGCTGCAATTCCGTTTCATTCACGGAAAGCCAGTTGATCAGCTTACCTTTTCCATCCAAAACATAAGGCTCTTTATCTTTGGGATTTTGTAGTTTATATTTTCCGGTTTGTTCATCCAGCAGAAAGACATAAACGGAATCAACCCGGCTGATCTGTTTTACCTTCGATACAAAATTATTGATAAGCAGTGATTTATCAACAATAAGCATCAGCGAACGATTGAACTCGGATAACAATACCCCCAAATCCGGGCCGGCATTATTTTTTTTCTTGAATACTGACATCTCTTATTTGTTTGGACGACAAAGATATTACATTGTCCACATATAGCCAATGTTTTGTGTAAAGAATTACCCACTGTGGGTAATTTTAATCTCAAATTAATTTCATGTCTTCTCTGTTGAGAAAAAGTAATATGCTGTAAATAAATTGTTTATGTATTTTGGTATGGTTTTTGATTTTCACATAGCAACAGGTGAAGTGAAATATCCTTTTTGGGTAACCTGTTACTCACAAATTGATAATTAAAGAAAGTATGAATAAAATAAAGTTGCTATTTACATTTTTATGCTGTGCGCCGTTTTTTATATCCGTAAAAGCGTCCGATATACGAAAAATATCTTACGAGGAAGCCATCCGGATCGCATTGGGAGAAAGCTATACCGTGAACTATTATAAAGAGGAGATTGACGCCACCCGTTTTTCTTATCTTTATACAAAATCCGAATTTAAGCCATTGCTGGACTTCAATCTTTTTACGCCTTCGTGGAGTGAAGAGTTAGCTGAAATCTCACAGGTAAACGGATTGCCGGTTTACAATTCCGTCGGCTCAATCAAGGCCGGAGGTAATCTGAATTTTACCTATGTGCTGCCCACCGGTGGTAATTTTGCTTTTTCATCCAGGATGTATTGGGAAAACTACCGGACTACCCTGTCGCAGATGGATAATCAGGAAATGGAACGCGATCAGGTCTATTCCCGTTTTGCGCTCTCTTTCAACCAGCCGGTCTTCACCGCAAATCTTTTAAAAGAAAATATGAAAGTAGCCGAATTAAGCTATAAAAAATCTGCCTGTTATTTTACGCGCGTACAGATGGACATTGTATATAGTGTGACGGCCGGTTTTTATGAAGTCTATCAACTGGCCTACGAACATCAGATCAATCAGGAGCGCCTTGCCAACTCGAAAGAGGCATTCCGCATCACCCGGCTGAAACAGGAAACCGGAAATCTGCCCGAAGGGGATATGCTTATTGCAGAGATCACCGTGGCTCAGGATGAAGCCCGTGTGATGGAAAGCCGGGGAAAACTGGACGCCGCTAAAGATGAATTCAAACTGCTGATCGGAATGGACCTTAATGAAGAAATAGAATTGGAGGCGGATATGGAATTTGAAGCGTTTATCATTGATACACAAATGGCAATTGAGGAAGCGCTGCGCAACCGGATGGAAATTGAAGAAAACAATCTGGATATTCATTTGCAGGAAATCGAAGTAAAGCGCGCCAAACGGAAAAGAGAATTTAAGGGTAACATCTCGGCATATTATGACTTTACCGGTTTGAGTACACGCGACGGAGGATCCCTGAATCAACTGATGGGTTCTTCTTTTGACAATATGAATGACCGGCCGGCCAACCGGGGGATTGCCCTTACGCTTTCTTACCCGATTGCAGACTGGGGAAGAGCCAAAAATCAGGTACGCAGGGAACAAGTGCGGCTGAAACAGCAAAATCTCAATCTGGAAAATACCAAGCGCACCATAGAACGGGAGATCCGTGAAATTGTACGCTCCGTAAACGAAGCCGAAAAACGTTTCCGTATCAACCAACGTAACCGGGAAGTCGTTAT
This sequence comes from Porphyromonadaceae bacterium, assembly GCA_003517945.1. GTDB lineage: Bacteria > Bacteroidota > Bacteroidia > Bacteroidales > Tannerellaceae > Tannerella. The sequence goes on from DOZP01000282.1 coordinate 14,337, forward strand.
TAAAAGCTACCGTATCAGCCAGCTTCGCTTTGAAAACGGCGACATGACCAGCCAGGAGCTTTCCATCGAACAGGAACGACTTTCACAAGTACAGTTATCGTATATCGAAAGCTATATCACATACCGCCTTTCGGTTGCCAACCTGAACCGGAAAACCATGTATGATTTTGAAAATGACCGTAGCTATCTTATCGAAAGGCAATATGAATAATGCAAATCCGGGATCCGAAACTTTACACTTATTTTGATATTTAAAAATTAAATGATATAAACATGAAACGATTCCATTACATGACGCTGGTTCTTCTCCTGCTCACAGGTTTTTCCCATGCACAGGGAGACTCGGAGGCAGCCTTGCTGTTAGACCTGAAGAAAACCCGCGCCGACTACGAAGTAGCCAAACAAAAGTTTGAAAACGACACCAAACTGTATGAAGAAAAAGCAATCTCGGCAAACGATTACAACCGTTCTAAAAACGAATTGCTCAGTAAAGAAGTGGATTATCAGAAGCTGATACTCAAACTGATTTCCCAGCAAAGCTATATCACCGTAGAACGCGCTGTGAAATATCAGGACAGCCGGGGAACGCGGAAAGTGAAAATTACCTTAAAAAGCGCTTTGGAGGGAAATGAGGAATACCTGAGTCAGTTTCAGGATCATTTCGACGTATTTACGCCCGAAATGCGTTCCGGTAAAATTTATAATATCTATGTATCGCTCGTTGACAACGAAACGAAAACAATCATTGGTTCGCCTTATGAATACCGTGTGCCTGCGATAGCATTAGGCCAATCGGCCGAAGCGGATTTCGAACTGCTGAAAGATGCCGAAAACCTGACCGTCTCGCTGAATTACAACAACCGGAAAGACGAAAAAAATATTTACCTGAAAAAAGACGCGAGCACGAGCCTGATCGACATTGCTTCCATGCAGTTCAGTCAGGAAGCGGATCTGGGCAGCAAGGCTTCTTATGTTATTACAATGGAACGTTTTTCAACGACCGACGATGTATACCGGTTGGAAATCAAAAATCTACCCCGTCAGATCAGCTACGATTTTACCGACGGAGGAAGTAAAGTAACCCAGATACGGTATGCCCAGGGTATTAATGTGAAAACACTGTCTTTACAGGTTTATCTGCCGGATCGCGATGATGAACAGGTGGTTATTGATCAGCCCATCAAATTTCAGATAGAGGCGGTTAATTCCGTAACGGGAGAAAGCGCCGGCAGCGAACAACTGGAAATTATTCCGCGTGGTAAGGGCAAAATCGAAGTCAGAGCCAATAATCTTTACCACGAGACGACCACCGGAAAAGAGATTACGATGGATGTAACCGTACGTAACGGGGGTAGCCGCCGGTTGGATAATATCCGTATTGCAACCGAAAAACCCCTGGGATGGGAAACGGTTATTGAGCCGGATATGATCGGCAGCCTGGAGCCTGAAAAGGAAGAACGGGTGAAAATTACCGTTATTCCGCCCAAAGACGGTGGCGTAGGCGCCCAGGAGGTAAAAATCAAAACGGAAGCGATGGCCGACAACCGGAGGGTCGATACCGAAGACAAAACAGTCCGTATCCAGGTAAATGCATCGACCTCTGTCTGGGGAACTTTAGCGCTGATCCTGCTGCTGATTGGTTTTATCGGAGGGATCGTCTGGTTCGGTATGAAATTAAGCAAACGATAATAACTTTCAAAAATTAGACTTATGTTACAAGCAATTGATCTTACAAAGCGTTACGAAGACGGGTATCTGGCGCTGGATGCGCTCAACCTGGAAATAAAACCGGGCGAAATATTCTTCTTATTAGGTGCAAACGGAGCCGGAAAGACAACTTCGATCAACCTGTTCCTGAACTTTATCGAACCGACTTCGGGCAAAGCCCTGATTGACGGAATAGACGCAACCGAGCAGCCGTTGGAAACAAAAAAACACATCGCTTTTGTATCCGAAAATGTCATGCTGTACGGCAATTTTACCGCACGCCAGAACCTGGACTTCTTTGCGCGCCTCGGCGGTAAGACGAACCTGACAAAAAATGACTACTATACCGTGATGCGTGATGTCGGGCTGCAGGAAGAGGCTTTCGAAAAGAAACTCAAAACCTTTTCCAAAGGAATGCGGCAAAAAGTGGGACTTGCCATTGCCATTATCAAAGATGCCAACAATATTCTGATGGATGAGCCGACAAGCGGCCTTGACCCGAAAAGCGCTGCCGAACTGATGCAACTCCTGATCAATCTGCGCGATCAGGGTAAATCCATACTGATGTGTACACACGACCTGTTCCGGGCAAAAACGATTGCCGACCGCGTTGGGATTATGAAAGAAGGGCGCCTTGTGATGCTTCGCACCCGCGAAGAATTTTTGCAGGACGACCTGGAGCGTATTTATCTGGACTATATGCAGGAGGCTATCGTATGATTTGGTTAATCGCAAAAAAAGATTTCCTGTTGAACCTGATCTCTGTCAGGTTTATCATCGGATTTGTGTTGTGTCTGGTCATTATTCCCTTTACCATGATCGTAAGCGTAAATGATTATCAGAATCAGAT
>DOZP01000282.1:16954-17891 GCA_003517945.1 Porphyromonadaceae bacterium
TAAGTATGTTCAGTAAAGGGATCTCTACCAATGTGGGAAATAAGGTAAAAGTGAGCCTGCAGGAATATCCGTTGTTTCCTACAGGTCATACGTCGTCAAGAGATAATCCGTTGTTGAATACCTTTTTCTCTCTTGACTTTGCTACGGTAATCGCGATTGTCATATCACTGTTAGCGCTGGTGTTTGCTTACGATTCGATTACCCGCGAACGGGAAGACGGGACCATGAAGCTGGTTTTTACCGGACAGGTGAGCCGTATCTCTTTCCTGATGGGGAAATTAGCCGGAATTTTACTAACGATATTACCCATTTTGATATTCTGTTATTTATTGGCCTGCCTGATCATTGCCGTGAATCCGGATATAAGTCTTACGACTTCCGATTGGACGGGAATCGTTCTGCTTTTCATGATTTCCATCATCTACATGCTTTTTTTCATTGTATTAGGCATGTTAATATCCGCCATGACAAAACATTCGTCATCTTCGATCATATTGTGCCTGTTGTGCTGGATAAGTTTTCTGTTCCTGATACCCAACACGGCTACTTATTTGTCGCAAAGTATCTCGCGCACACCGCTATACGATAATGTACAAGCCGTTATAGACGAAGATCTGAAAGAGTATAATAACCTGTACTGGAATATGATGATGGAAAAAAGTAAAGAAGCAGGCGTAAAAATGATGTCGCACTGGACTTATAATGCAGGCGATGATGGTTACACGTATATACTCGGTGGAAAATGGGAAGTTGCAAAAACCCATCAGTTAATGTGTCAGTGGTCTGAGCCCTATCGTATGGATATGGCTGATAAGAACTGGCCTGTGCAAAAAGATTACCTTGACAAACTGATTCGTCAGCAACAGGTACGGCAATATTTGTCCTGGCTGTCGCCTTCCGAATTATTCGGGCAGGCTACTGACGCCATTTGCCGTAC
>DOZP01000270.1:0-373 GCA_003517945.1 Porphyromonadaceae bacterium
TCCGCTCCAGTCGTAAGCAGCGTTACCGCTGTTCAATGCCTGTTCGTCCATGATCGTCATATACTGCCGTGAATCCAGCATTTTAGCTTTACGGGCCACATTCTGAATACCATAATAAGCATCGAAACTGACTTGCGCCCGGCCCTCTTTACCGCTTTTCGTCGTGATAAGCACTACGCCATTGGCTGCCTGCGCACCGTAGATCGCAGCCGAAGCGGCGTCTTTCAAAATATCAATACTCTCAATATCGGCAGGGTTCAGGGTAGAGATATCACCCCCCACGCCGTCGATCAGGTAGAGCGGGTTGGCGTTTCCAACCGTACCCAGACCGCGGATGCTTACCTTCATCTCACTTCCGGGCTGTCCGGAGGTG
>DOZP01000270.1:444-6259 GCA_003517945.1 Porphyromonadaceae bacterium
AGCTTCTTTTTCTGTACGCCGTAGCCTACTACCACTACTTCTTCGAGCATTTCATAGTCTTCAACCAACGCTACATTAATAACCGTCTGGCCTTCGATCATGATTTCCTGTTTCTGATAGCCTATATACGAAAAAACCAGCGTTTCTCCGCTACGTGCGTTCAAAGAATAATTGCCGTCGAAATCGGTTACGGTTCCGTTCGTGGTTCCTTTTACCACGACACTGACCCCAATAAGCGTTTCTCCGTCGCTTGACGATGTGACAACACCTGATACAGTTCTTTCCTGAGAAGGATTTGCCCTAAGCGCTATGGCCGGGAAGAACAACAGCATCAGTAGTGCAATGCCGCATAAACGTAGATTTATGCATTTTCGAAAAAATGTCTTTCTCATTGTACATACATTTAATGATTAATATTTAAGTTTTTAAAACAGGTGTAAAAGTAAGGGTTATATTCTATAGGAAAAGGCGATAATGTTATCTGGAAGGTATATGTGCAGACATGCGCACGTGAACTAATGTTGCAAAAGAGGGGCGGTATTGTTAAGTCTTTTTGCTATTATTTATTAATGTGTTGATGAATAACGTTTTTTTTAATTTTAGGATGACAGGGAAAGATATATTTATCTGTGACAACCATATCAGTTATTCCGTTTTTTTTGCGAATTTTGTGCTTGTTAATTCTACTCACTCCTATGAAGCGGATAATTCTGGTTTTACTCGGCGTCTTTTATTTTACATTTCTTTCGGGGATGAATGAAATTGCTTTCAGGCATCTGGGGGTTAAAGATGGGCTTTCGAATAGTCAGATAAACCATATCACCAAAGATTCGCAGGGATTTATGTGGTTTTCAACACCGTACGGGCTGAACCGTTACGACGGATATACGTTCAAAAAATTTCTGCGTAACAGCAAAGAACCGCACTCATTACCGGAAAATAATATAGAAGACGTACAGGAAAATGCCGACGGTTTGCTTTGGGTACATACGTTGCGCTCCGGATATGCATATTATGACCCTGCGAAGGAAACCTTTCACCCGGCAGCGCCCCTGTTACAGGAGAGGTATGGAATTCCGGATGCCCCGACACTGATGTATATCGACCGGGAGAAAAATATATGGTCGCACGGAAATAGCGGGACTTATTATTATAATGTAAAAGAGCAGAAACTCACGTTCTATCCTACGGACGGAAAGTTGAAAGAACGGGGAATCAGTCTTTCCTGCATTGCTGAGGATGATAGAGGGGTGTTGTTGCTGTATGCTAACGGATATTTTGAACGGATTGACCGGAATACGACTGAAGTTATATTCCGGAATGATTTCCTGCCGGAAACCCTGAACGACGTACCGGCATGGCACTCCGTGTGTGTGGATGACGAAGGGGATTACTGGATATTCGGCAGTACCGGCCTGTGGTTGTATTATACCGGTACGGACCACTGGGAGCGTCTGAGCGTCCGGAAAGACTCGCCTTATATACTTTCGTCCGAGCAGATTAATGATGTAAAAAAAGACAGTCAGGGACGGATCTGGATCGCCACCGACCATGGAGGTATAAATGTCATCAATAAGGGTCTTCGCACGATCAAGTATCTGAAGAATAATTTATTTGACGAAAGGAGCCTTCTCCAGAACAGTGTAAACTGCTTGTATTGTGATGAAAACGGAGGGATATGGGCCGGTTATTATAAAAGGGGCATTTCGTATTATAACGAGAGTGTTTTTAAATTCAGAACCGATCATTTGTCTGATTTCAATCGAATTAATGGTTTTACGGCGGATGTAAACGTCATTACCGAAGATGAGCATGCAAACCTGTGGGTAGGGACGAGTAACGGGCTTATCCATATAAATCGGGGAACCGACGAACGGAGGTTATACCAACATGCGGCGGACAGGAATTCATTATCGGGCGATGTCATAGTCAGTATGCTACGAACCGGCAACGGAAAAACGTGGATAGGAACTTTCCGGAACGGGCTGAATGTGTTCGACGGTCAGACTTTTACGCATTACAGGCACGATCCGGGAAATCCGAATTCACTGGTCAATGATAACGTATGGGCATTATCGGAGGGGGCTGACGGATATATCTGGATCGGCACATTGGGCAGCGGATTGCAGGGGTTTGATCCGCGAACCGGAATATTTACCCGCTATCCCGGGCCGGGTGAAGGTTTCGACGGGGAGTATATCTCCTCGATCTGTGTGGCGCGTGACAAAAATTTATACATCGCCACGACCAATGGCGTAACGTTTTTCTCGCCTTCGACAAAGACTTTTGAAAAATGGCTGGGCAATAAAAAGGGCACGCGGGAGTTCCTGCATCCGAATATCAATGATATTTACGAAGACAGCCGGGGGCTCCTCTGGCTTGCGACGGCAGAGGGGTTGAACATTTATGACCGGAAGAACGATGAAGTGATTATACCGGTGAATGAAGGCGGCCTGGACAGCGAAATTATTCTGGCTATCGTAGAGGATAATAACAAAAATATGTGGGTCACTACCACCGGCAATATATCAAATATTGTTGTAAATACGGATCCCGGTACCGGGCTTTATACCTATACCTGCCACCGTTACAGTGAACTGGACGGTTTACAGGGCCAGCAATTCAACCAACGTTCGATTACCAAAACATTCCGGGGCGAAATTATCGTCGGAGGAATTCAGGGATTGAGTTTCTTCGACCCCGAAAAGTTGAAGTACAACAGTTCTACGCCCAAAATCGAATTTATCGGGTTACAACTTTTCAATGAGGAGGTGAAAGTCGATCAGGTATATGACGGGAATCGTATCCTGACGCAATCGCTTAATCACACGTCCGGAATAAGGTTGAAGCATAGTCAGAACGTCTTTTCCGTTTCTTTCTCGGCGATGAATTATATTTTGCCCGAAAAGACAACCTATATGTATATGCTCGAAGGGTTTAATACGGACTGGCTAACTGCGGACGGCAATAAACTGACCTATACCAATCTGGCGCCCGGGAAATACAATCTCAGGGTGAAGGCTATTAACAGCGACGGCTTTAGTAACCATGAAACATCTGAACTTGTCATCGTGATCACTCCTCCTTTCTGGGCGTCTTCCCCGGCATTTCTGGTGTATCTGCTGCTTGCGATAGGTATACTCTTATTAGCCCGCAGGCAGATACAGCGTAATGAGCGGCAGAAATATAAACTGATACAGATAGAACAGGAAGCTCAGCAGAAGCATGAAATTGATGATATGAAACTGCGCTTTTTTACCAATATCAGCCATGAATTACGCACTCCGCTTACATTGATCATCTCTCCGCTTGAGAATGTGATTAAGCATATAGAGAATCAGGATCAAAAGGGTAAGTTGGAAATGGTGTACCGGAATGCCGTGCGCTTGCTCAGTATGGTTAACCAGTTGCTCGACTTCAGGAAAAGCGATGTCAGGGGGCACCAGCTTAATCCCGCCCAGGGAGACATCGTTGATTTTATACAGAGCGTTAGCAATTCCTTCACTGAATATTCGGAAAAGAAAAATGTGCGTCTTATCTTTTTCTCGGCCGTCAAAGAATTATATATGGTGTTCGATGAAGATAAAATGGGAAAAATAATTATGAACCTTTTGTCGAATGCTTTTAAATTTACTCCCGAAGGAGGGAGGGTGGATGTGTCGCTCGACCTGCTGACCGCTGAGGATGAACAATCGGAACGCTTTGAAATTAAAATTTCGGATACGGGCATTGGTATTAAGGATGAAGATAAGGAGTTTATTTTCGAACGGTTTTACCAGGTGCAGCACAAGACGGGACAAAAAACGGGTGGAAGCGGTATCGGACTGCATTTGGTCAAAGAATTTGTTTCGTTACATAAGGGTACGGTAACCGTACTCGACAATGTGGGCAAGGGAAGCGTATTTATTATTACGCTTCCGGTAGTACGTGCGCAGATCAGGCCGGAACAGGAAGCAGAACCGGAAGGGAAAGAATTGGAGGCATCTCTGCCTGCATCTCCGGACGGGTATCTTCCGGAAGAGGAACCGGAGAACAGGGACGGGAAACCGCCTGTTATCCTGATTGTGGATGATAACGACGATTTCCGTCTTTTCATGCATGACAGCCTGGCTTCCGAATACATGGTGGAGACCGCGGAAGATGGGGCGCAAGCGTGGAAACTGATACCGGAATTGCAACCCGATATTATTGTAAGCGATGTGATGATGCCGGAAATGGACGGTAATGAGCTTTGTCGCCTTGTGAAAAACGATATACGGACCTCGCACATCCCTTTGATCTTACTGACCGCCCGTTCGGCCAAAGAGCAGAAACTGGAAGGATTGGAAAGTGGAGCAGACGATTATATTACGAAGCCGTTCGATTTTGATATCCTTCATTTACGCATCAAAAAGTTACTGCAACTCCGGCAAAAAAGGCAGGAGCATTTTAACCCGCAAATGGAGATTGCTCCCAGCGAAATTACCATTACTTCACTGGATGAAAAACTGATAAGGAAAGCGGTCCGGTATGTGGAGGATAATATCAGCCGGAGTGAGCTTTCGGTTGAGGAACTTAGCCGTGAGTTGAGCATGAGCCGCGTACACCTGTATAAAAAAATACTTTCTATCACGGGAAAAACACCTATCGAGTTTATACGCGTGATCCGCTTAAAACGTGCGGCGCAGTTTTTACGTGAGAGCCAACAGACGATATCCGAAATTGCTTACCAGACGGGGTTTAGTAATCCCAAATATTTCAGGAAGTATTTTAAAGACGAATTTGGAATTTTGCCTTCTGAGTATCAGGAGAGAGAGGGGATTGTATCAAACTCTCACAGTCCTGTATGAATGAATTTATTAGAAGCTTTTTCAAAACCAAACGGTAACGATTAGAAATCAAAAATTACAGTCGTGAGTTTGCAGATTCGATTATTATCACTAATTTTGCATCATTATCACCATGTGTGATAACAGTGCAAATAAATAGTGATAATAATTGATTATGAGTGATATAATTTCCATATTAGGCATTCAAAAAGAGTTGATTCCGATAAAGCGGGATAAACTACGTGGCCTTAATGCTGATATGCTTTTAAGGTTTTCGTTTCATACGATAGACTTCAATAATCAGATTTTGTGTGTTATTCAAGCCAAAAACGCACTGGAATCCATAACCCCGGGTAATTATAAAAAGATTACCCGACAAGTACAAATGGTTATGAATATGCCTGTTGTTGTTCTATTGGACTCGTTGACCTATTATGAACGGGAACGCCTCATAAATCAAGAAGTGTATTTTATCATTTCGGATAAATATGCTTTTCTGCCGTCTTTAATTGTGAATGTTCAGGCTAAAAAGCGAGATAAGATTCCAACGAGATTAACCCCTGCGGCGCAATATGTGCTGCTATATTATTTATTGGATGAGAAAAACGAAAATGAATTCACGATTAAGAAGTTGGAAGAAATTGTTCCTTACAACTATGTGACATTGGCACGTGCTGTCACAAGCCTTGAAAATTGCCAATTATGCGATACGAAAATTCAAGATGACACCGGAATTAAATACATTCGCTTTAAAGATTCCAAGCGGGAACTATGGACAAAAGCCCAAAGTTATTTGTCATCACCCGTCAAGAAAGTCTTTTATTGTGATGCTATACCCGAAGGTAACTTTAGTATAAGTGGGGTAAATGCGTTGTCGCACTACTCGCACTTGAATCCCGAGCAAAACGGAACATTTGCAATTTGGGACAAGCAATTCAATCCGGCAGATGGTCAGTACAACGAAATAGAAGGTTTGTATAAAGTCGAAGTGTGGAAATATCCGGTAA
>DOZP01000270.1:6272-10788 GCA_003517945.1 Porphyromonadaceae bacterium
TGTCGATGAAAGACGACCCGGATTCACGGATTGAAAAAGAATTGGAAATAATGATAGAGGAAATGAAATGGTAAAAGGGTTAGAAAAATTCAAAAAACACTTCGCCGGATTCGAAGATAACTATGTTATCATCGGTGGAACAGCCTGTGATATTGCTCTGCAGGATACCGATATGCGTCCGCGTGCAACCGACGACATTGATATGATATTGGTCATTGAGAAAATGACGCTCGAATTTGGTCAACGCTTTTGGGATTTCATTGTTGATGGCGAATACGAAACCCGCCAACGGAAACGGGAAGACAAAGAACCGGTAACCGAGTTATTCCGGTTTATCAACCCGAAGAATGGCTTTCCGGTACAAATCGAATTACTATCCAAATTTCCTGACGTGTTGGGAGAACCAACAGGCTTTCATTTGACACCCATTCCGATTGGTGAAGAAATTCCAAGTCTCTCGGCAATTCTGTTAGATGAAGAATACTATCGTCACACCATTGATAGCAGCATCATTGAAGAAGGTATTCGCATTGCCGACCCGTTGTCTCTTCTGTGTCTGAAAGTAAAGGCATTTCTGAATTTGACGGAAGAAAAGAAAACCAATTCGAATGTTCGTAGTGCTGATATCAAAAAGCACAGAGATGATGTTCTCAAACTCTTAGCTATGCGTATTGACCCGTTTACGCCTGTTGAATTATCAGCTACGATGAAAGATGAATTAAGTACTTTCATCAAGACAATAGAAGATTCTTTGCCTAACCAATCTTTGCGTGACAGCTTGCAGCGTACTGATGATGACATTCGTGGCTTTCTCGGTATTATGAAAGAAATATTTGGAATCGAATAAAATGAAAATTCAATACGCATCGGATTTACATTTGGAATTTTCGGATAATTACAGTTACCTGAAACGGAATCCATTGAAACCTGTGGGCGATATGCTCGTTCTTGCAGGCGACATCGGTTATCTGAATGATGACAATTACGGTAAACATCCGTTTTGGGATTGGGCTTCGGAAAATTATAAGCAAGTGATTGTAGCTGTGGGAAATCACGAGCTATACAAATACTACGATTTGACCAATATGCCGCATGGTTTGGTTTGTTCTATCCGAGACAATGTGAAATGCTATTACGATGCTGTTGTCCGGATAGAAAACGTTGACTTTATTATTTCAACCTTATGGGCGAAAATCCCATTGGAAGAAGCCTACATTACCGAACGTAGCGTTAGCGATTTTCACCGGATTTTATACAATGGTGAAACGTTAACGTGGGATAATTTCAACCGCGAACACGACAAATGTTTCCGCTTTATTCAGGATGAAGTGGCGAAAAGTACAGCCGAACAGATTATTGTGGTTACGCATCATGTCCCATCTTTTCAATTAGCTTCGCCCGATTTTGCCGGAAGCAAAATAAACGGTGCATTTACGGTTGAGTTGGAGCAATATATTGAAGATAGTCCGATAGAATACTGGATTTACGGACATTCACACCGGAACATCGACAAAGTCATCGGAAAAACTAAATGTGTGAGCAATCAGTTAGGATATGTATTTCACAACGAGCATCACGCATTTAACCCTGAAAAAATGATAGAAATACAGTAACATTAGAGAGAAATAAACAATGAGCTTTTATGTAATAGATGTTGAATCCGACGGGCAGATACTTGGCCGTAATTCGTTGGTCTGTTTTGGGGCAGTCCGATTGGATAACGAATTGCAGACAACTTTTTATGGGAAAACACGCCCTATCAGTGGAGATTAACCCAAAAAGAAGGCAAAGACTTTGTCTATAAAAGATTTAGTTTTCTAAAATTTGTGCAAAGTTTTGTGTAATTGCGGGCACGGTCGTTCCTGTTTCATGAAAAGCATATGTTTCTTCATGCGAATCCTTATTTTCAGGTGAACCGTTTATTTTGCCAATGGCGTTATCCTTACCGTTCTTTTATATTCCTGTACCTGTGCCTTGTATGAATGGAATACGCCGCGCGCCGTGCAACCCACTCCGGTAGTGGCATAGTCGAGATTCACGGTAATCCCGTCCTGCTTTTGCAGTTGGTAGGTATACATAGCTTTCGTGAGGTTTTCCGTACTGTACGGATAGGCGTTGAAGTTGAACAGTTCGTTCATTTCGAATTGCAAGCCTGTTCCGTTATCATTAGTGAGGCGCACCCAACGGATATCTGTCCGTAGCCCGTAATCCTGCGGTATGAGGTAAGGCTCGTAAAGTTCCTGCACGGTATTGGCATAGATGCCTGTACGGTATCCGGTTTTCCGGTCGGGGTAGTTTTCCTGCGGGCCCCTGCCGTACCATTCCACTTGGCTGAGGGCATCGTTTACGGTCAAGGTAAGTCCCACACGTGGAAACCAGTGCGGCATTTTGCCGTTGGGTTTCAGGGTGTGGGTTATTTCAATGACGCCGTCGCCGTCGATGATGTATTCGTATGTATTAAGGATACCGTTGCTTTGCACTCCCTCGATATAAAGGTCTTTTTTCTCTTTTTTACCTTTGCCCGTAAGCTCGGCATTGATGACTTTGATATGTACGCATCCGTTCACTTCGGATGCGGAGAAGGAAAGGGGTTGCAGGGTCAGTTTATCGATACCTGCAGAGTACATTTCAGTAGCCATAGTACGTCCATAGCCCTCTTTCCAATTGGGCTGGGCCACACTCCAAGCATTCCAGGTATCCGACTCGTTGGCCAGCGGCGCACGCCAGAGGTTCATCCTGACGGGAGATTTCAACAATTCCATTCCTTTATAGAAAATGGAAGTCAATTGTCCTTCTCTACGGTCGAATACGTAGTGGAAATCCGCACCGGATACAATCAGGCTAGTATCAGTATATTCGCATACGGGTGTAACCTGACTGCTGTGTTTTGTCTCCGGCATAGCTATCCGGCCGGAGTGTCCCGCACCCCACGGAAGTTCAAATTCGTCCCAGGCTACTTCGTGTCCGGCAGATGCCCAGATCTCATCTTTTTTGAGGAAAGAGCGTATCAGCAGGCGGTATTCCTTACCGGGGTTAATTGCAGGCTTTTGATACGGGATTTGGACCTGTTCACGGCTCAGGGGAGCTGTTGCCAGGTTCAGCGCACCGGATTGGATTACATTATTTTCTTCCACCAACTCCCACCGTACAGTATATCCCGAGGCATCCGTAAAATGGTTGCGATTCCGGAGTTCGGCAACGCCGCTTTCAATATCGACCATAGAGAAAGAAAGGGGTTGGACGGTCTTTTTCATCTGCCACATTTCGGGCTGCACGCTCCGGTCGGGCCAGATGCTTCCATAAGTGCGCGCGCCAATACCGTAGCTATAGAATGTACCGCTATCGGTTTCTCCTTCAAATGCCAGCCAGAGATTGGCTTCTTCGGGACGGAAATCCGACTGTACGGCTTTGTCAAAAATACCTATTTCGTCCATTTGCGCATCACAGATGTAGACGTTTGTTTCCTGTCCGTGGGCTTCGGCGTTGCGACCGATGTTGATGGGAAACGGGAAGTTACGGATAGAGCCGGAGGCTTGTCCGGAAGCTTTCTTTTCGCCGTCGATGTAGAGCGCCATTTCGTTGCCGTCGTATACGGCTGTTATCCTGTGCCAATTGTATTCCCAGTTGTCAGGCAGCGGTGCGTAAACGGAGTATTTCTTATTCGTATAGAGATAGAACTCCAGTTTGTCCTTTCCCCTTTGCTGAAGCCCGAACTGATAATTGCCTTTGGTGATAAACGAACCGCAATTGCTGATGAGTTTGCGGGGATATACCTTGCAGGTGAGCGTCAGGGCGTTGCCTTCCGGTTCGACATTGCCGGAGCGATAGACTTCGACCCATTGGTCGTGCCCGTTGAGGTCTAAAACCGTATTCTTTTTGTCTTTCACCAACCGGGCGTTGCCCATCAGGTGGACAGGAGTCCGGTAGGGAGAGGTGTCTTCCACCTTCCGTATTTTCTCGATCAGACCGGGACTAACAAAATCCCATATCGCACCGCCCATAAGGCGCGGGTGGCGGTATATAACGTCCCAATAATCGTCGAGCGCCCCACCACCGTTACCGGCTACAGAGAGGTATTCGTCCATAAAGGAGGGCCGGCGGTCGTTACCCGATCCTACGCCGACCTGTATTTCCAGTTCCATAGGCGTAGGATAGCGGGGGCCGATAATATCTTCCGCAGGATGCGAAAAGGCATTCCCTCCGTACATCCAGTAGCGAGCAGGATCAAGCTTTTTCCCTTCGTCGATTACGTGGGTTATGTTTTCGCCCTCGCCGCTTTCGTTTCCGGCGCTCCAAAACAGGACGCAGGGATAGTTGCGGTCGCGCAGCACCATTTTACGGCAGCGGTCGCGGTACATGGCTTCGTATTCGGGCTTGCCGGAAAGCCACTCGGTAGCGTGCGCTTCGTCCCCTGTTTCATCTATTACATATAAGCCATATTCGTTGGCCAGTTCGAGGTATTTATTCACCGGGGGATAGTGTGACGTACGTACCGCATTGAAATTAAACTGTTTCA
>DOZP01000269.1 GCA_003517945.1 Porphyromonadaceae bacterium
GAGCGGACAATGGAGCGGCCCGTACTGCTCATACGACGAAACCCGAAAAGAAACCGTCCTATCCATTCCAACCGCAAACGCCACAGGCGCCACCATTCATTGCATGATAGAGAAATCTCCTACCTGAACAAATCCTCCATCTTCACCTCGGATTGTATCTGTCCGGAGTATTCGTTACGTTTTATGCCGTAGGTCGTTATCATCGTCAGGTGAATCGCTTTTCGGGTCTTTGTTTCACGAACGAACACCGCTTTCTTGTTGCGCAGAATCGCGTCGTATTTTTTGTCAATCACGAATTCGGCAATAGAAAATTTCATCTCGCACAGATTAATAACACTGTCATTACGGTCGATCAGCAAGTCTATCTGTGCGCCCGGATCACATTGCTGACTGCGCCACGAAGAGACTCCGGTCAATACGCCGGCGATGCCCAACCGTTCTTTGATCTGCCGGATATGCACCATACATACCTGCTCGAAAGCATAACCACTCCAAGCCCGATGTCTTGCATTCTCAATGAAATTGATCCAGAAATGTTCGTCGTTATACTTGTTGTCACGCATAAAATTGAGGTAAAACAGCGTGAAGAAATCAACCAGCTGAAACAACTTGTCCCTATTCTTTTTCCCGAAAGCATTGTAGCTGCGAATGAAACCGCATTGTTCCAACTCTTCAAGAGTTTTCGTCAGGCTGCCGCCGGGAGGGAGCTTCGTTGCCGTGATAATATCTTCACGAGTCAAGCCCTTTGTTTTTTTACCCAACGCTTCTACCACTTTGATATGATTCTCCGCATTTCGGAAAAGTGAAGCATACAGGCTCGAAAACTCATCGTACAAACCACCATTCGGAGAGAAACAGAGTACGTCGATATTCTGCGCAAGGCTCAAACTTTTGTCCATCAGACTCAAATAATACGGCACCCCACCAAGAATCATATAACTTTCAAGCATTTGGTAGCGGCTCATCTCAATATGGTTAGCCTTGTAAAACGCTTCGCACTCGCCCAATGTGAACGGCTCGATATACATTCGCCGCGTAACCCGATTATGTAATCCGCCTCTGTTTTTAATCAGATTATTAATGATCCAGCTCGTGGCCGACCCACAAACGATCAGCATAATATCGGGGCGGGCAGACGCCCAACCGTTCCAAAAATGCTCCAACGCGGCAATGAAGCCCGACCTTGGAGTATCCATCCACGGCAGTTCATCGAGGAATACCACCTTGCGCCCCTTCTGCCCGGAAGTTTCCAACAGATGCCTCAGTTGCCCGAAAGCATCAAGCCAGTTGGTCGGCACCGGATAAGGAATGCTGCCGTAAGCCTGAATTGCTGTGTGAAAATTACGAAGCTGGTTCGTCATCGTTTCGTTTGCCAGCCCCGTCATATAAAAAGCGAATCGACCATTGAAATACTCCCTGACGAGAAAAGTCTTACCGACCCTGCGGCGACCATACACCGCCACAAACTCCGATTTGTCGGAGTCCAAATACTTTCTGAACTCCTCCTGCTGTGTGATTCTACCGATAATCTTCATAGTTCTATATCTTATACTCAGCCGTAAAGGTATAAAAAAACATAGTTACGGCCAAGTATAATCCGGCAAAATCAGCCGGATCTATAATTTTCCCCTTGATCCGGACAAGTATTGATTGCTGATTTTGAAATTCATATAACGGACGGATTGATAAAGCACTCTTACGTTTCCGGATGCATATGCTGCCGGCGATACGCTGCCGGCGAAACACCATATTGGACTTTAAAACAATGCGTAAAATAACGATGAGAACCAAAACCCAAACTGTCGGCAACTTCGGCGATCTGCAAGCCGGGTGAACCGACCAGCAAGACCGCCGCTTTCCTCAATTTACAATTCAAAACATATTCATTAGGTGTTATTCCGGTCAGGGATTTGAATTTGGCATAGAAAGAACTGCGGCTCACCCCTAACTCTTTTGCCATACTGTCAACATCAAATGCTTCATTATCCATATTTTCTTCTATCACCTGATTGACCGAGTCCAGAAACTTCTGATCAATAGGATTATCGGCTAATTCCTGTGCATTGAACTCTTTCTGCTGACTAAATTTTTTCCGTAAGATGATACGGTTCCTTATTAAATTATTACAGCGGGCAAGCAATATTTTGGCATTAAACGGTTTATTGATATAATCGTCGGCGCCCCGGTGCAATCCTTCTAAATTTAACTCAACAGATGCAAACGCCGTCAGCAAAACCACCGGTATATGAGATGTCTCAAATTCATTTTTTAATTTAATACACATTTCAATTCCCGACATTTCCGGCATCATCACATCGCTTACAACAATATCCGGCCGCTCTTCTTTAGCCAGTTCCAATCCTTCCTTTCCGTTCCGGGCCAGAAATACTTTATACTGAATAGCAAACAAATCTTTTAAAATCTGGAGGATTTCCTCATTGTCTTCCACCAACAATACCTTATAAATCGTATCTTCATGTTCGGGCAACGCATCCGGTAAAAAATCAGGTACACCGCTTTCATCCCCGCCTTCCGGCGCTATGTATCTAAAGGTTTCGGTTGAGATTGATTCGCCCGGACCCTCAGGCATCTCCGTAACAATCTCATTTTCATTAAAATGAGCATACCCCTTCAACAATCGAACAATAAAAATACTGCCATATCCCAACCGGCTTTCCACCTGGATAACACCATGATGCATCTGAATAATATTTTTAGTCAGTGACAAGCCGATTCCCGTACTGGAAGAGTACGTCGGATTTGCAGCTTTACCTTCCACCTGGTAAAAACGGTCGAATATTTTGTCTATGTGCTCTTTATCAATACCGGCTCCATTGTCAATCACTTTAATCCGGATTTCATTTCCGGCATCTTCTACAACCACTTCGATCGTCGCTTTTTCTTTGGTATACTTAAACGCATTCGAAAGCAGATTGGAAAATACTTTTCTCATCTGTTTAGGATCAAACCAACACATTAATGATCCTTCCGGCGCCACAAAGTTATACGTGATAGATAAACCAAGCGCATATTCATAAAAGGAGAGATAAACCTCTTTCAGGAAAGGAATAATATCCTGCTCATACACTTTGAGCTTAATATGTCCTTGTTCAAGTTTGCGAAAATCCAGCAGTTCATTGATCAGGCTTTGCAGTTGATAGGTATTTTTGTATATTTTCAACAATTTGTTGTAAACAAAGGGAGACAATGAAATCCGCTGAAGAAGCAGATCTAATTGAGAAATAATCAATGTCAGGGGCGTCCGGAATTCATGAGATACATTTGAAAAAAATTGTAACTTAGCATTGTTGATCTCTTCGATCTTTTCTTTTTCTTTCCGTTCCAATTCCAGAGAAGTCTGCAATAACAACCGGGATTTTTTAAAATGATAATACCCGTATACAATACCTGCAATCAGTATAAAATAAAAAAGATAAGCCCATGAAGTCGCATAAAAGGGAGGATGGATCACAATCTTTAATTGAATGACCTTTGGAACTTTATACAACCCGGAGTCTTTTTCATATACAATCAAGGTATATTTTCCCGGATTAAGGTTTGTATAAGAAATGGCACGTGAATTGGCCGTGATCCAACGTTCATCAAATCCTTCCAGTTTATATTCGTAAAGCGTTTTCGTAAGCGTACTAATATAATTATTAGAAGTAAATGCAAATATCAGATTGTTTTGATTATGCCGTAATTCAATTTGCCTGGTATAAGGCAACGTTTCTTTCAAAACCTTGTACTTATCATCCGGCTGAACCCTTTCATTATTGATATATAAATCCGAAAAATAAAGCTTATAATCCTTTGAGGAACTGAAAATATCCTGTTCAAAAAAAGAAACAGCGCCATCAATGCCACCGACAAAAATTTCCCCGTTGTCGCAAGCCAACAAGCCACATCCCCAATTTAATCCGGATAAGGGCAAAGCCGACCCTAACTCAATCATACGACTTTCGTTCAATTCGGGATTAATAAACACAATTCCTTCATTGTTGGAAACGATCAGATAGCCTTGCAGCGATTGAGTGATATCATAACAATAACCATCCAATATTTTCCGGAAAGTCTTTTCCGTTTCATTAAATAAATACAATCCGGCGCCCCGTGTGCCGACAAACAAACGTCCGTCCCTGTCTTCAAAAATCCGGGTAATAGAACTCAACTTTCCGGACCCTTGCTCTCCCAAATGAAACCTTTCATCCGGCACCTGCCCATTCATGTCAATTTTCAACAGATCCGATCCGGAAGAAGTCCAAAGAAAATCCTCCGAGTCAATCAGAAAATAATAATAATACGGAATGCTGTTGTTAAATATCGGAGATAACGTATCCGACTCCAAATCATATTTCAAAAAACCTTTACGGCTCAACAGTATTAAATATTTTTCCTGATAGATTTTCACATCCGTCACAATATCGCCCCCTATTTCCCGTAATAACTCTTTTTCATACAAGATGTTCCGAAATCGTTTTCCGGAAATATCAAAAATAGAAAGACCTCCCATATGCGTACCGATATACAGTTCATTCCGTAGCGGATTATAACAAATACACTTCAGATTATTATGCGCTACGGAATTTTTATTTCCGTATACCGGATAATGAGTGAACTTACGGGTTTTCCGGTCAAAAAAGTTTAATCCTCCTCCTTCCGTACAAATCCAGACATTTTTATCTTTATCCTCCGTCATATGTCCGACAAAAGGAAAATTCAAACAATCGTCGCGCATCGGATTACTGGCATAAACGGTAAATATATCCTTTTCCGGATTGAAATAATTAACACCTCCGTAATAAGTACCTACCCAGATACTACCCTGATGATCTTTATATAACGAAAAAATAGACGAATGACTCAGGCTGCCGGGCAACACATCCCTTTTATAGACAGCATATTGCTTTGTAACCGGATTATATTTATTTAATCCCATAAATGTACCTATCCATACATTCTTATAATC
>DOZP01000177.1:0-20090 GCA_003517945.1 Porphyromonadaceae bacterium
AAAACTGGTGAAAGCTAATCAGTTGGGTTATTTCATATTATTAATTTTAAAAAACTTATTACTATGAACACAAAACATTTAACTTTAATTATGGTATCGTGCTTTTTCTTTGCATGTACGGAAAATTATTTAGAAGAGGGGGGTATTGAAACGAACCAAAGTTTGCCAGAGAGTTCTTTAAAGATNNGTAGATTTAAAACAAGCAGAAATGTATGCATCTATCTTTTCTCAATACCTTGATAAAAATGATACGCCTGAAAATGAAAAAAGTGTGACAACAAGAAGTGCAAAAGAAAAAGAAATTGAATCTATTGACTTCCTGATAGAAAATGGTGACACACTGCTTTTTGCATTTAATTATAAAGGCGATGGGTTTATTTTGATTGGAGCCGACAATGCTTCTTTTCCGATCTTAGCTCATGCAAAAGAAGGAAAGATCGTTTTAAGTGATGTTGAAAACAATGAAAGCGGATTAGCGCTTTTCATTGAAACGGTAAAAAACAATATTAAAGAATCTTTGAAAAATCCCACAACAATAAATTCACAATACTATGAAAATTGGAAAGATCTTGGGAAAGATGGATATGAATATGAAATAACTTTATCTGATAATGAACCTACTGTTGAAACCAGAGCCAGAAGANNGGAAAGTTTCTATTTATCCGTATACAGGAAAAGATTTAGATTATTGGGATCAGGTGGGCGGCTATAATTATTATGCAGAAAACAAAGCCTGTATTGGTTGTCCTGCTATCTCAATTTCCATGTTATTATATGACTGCTATGAGAGATTAACAGGATGTTATACTCCAACATATCCTAGCTTTGGATATTCCGATAGAAGAGACCTGTCTCAAGTAACTACCGCGACTGAAACTGCAAGAAAATTAAGGGAGGTTGCTGACTATGTGCCAAATTATAATTGGGGAACTTCCCAAGACAGACCATCAGGTGCAACACCCGACGATGTATTAACCGGATTACGTGATATCGGATTCAAAAAAGCACAAATGGTTTCATATAATTTCGAAACTTTATATAATAATCTTAGTTTTAAGGGATATAATTATTTTGGACAAGAAACTACTTATTATCGTGGAATTTTAGTAGGCGCATTTGCCAATTACCCTTATGTTGGCGGGCATATTTGGTTCTGTGATGGGTATTATGAACAATCATATACAGTTAAGAAAAAACTTCTTGGAATTGTAATTAAAACATGGACAGAATATGACGACAGATTATATATGAATTGGGGAGCCGGATCAAGTGGAGGAAATGGATGGTATTGTGCAACTGATGATGTCTGGACTTCACTGGATCATCCAGATGTACCTTTAAAATCAAACTGCAAAATCTATACAAATTTGAATTACTATGAATATCCTAACATGTATTAAATTCACTTTTTATTCATTAGGAATACTGTTTATAACCAGTTGTTCGGAAGATAATGATGCTTATACACCTCTAAGTGCTTCAACTAAAATAACCGGATTATTAGTTTCCATAGAATCTGTTAAAAACGAGTCTTTACTATCGGATAAAGACTTTATAGGCAATATTTATATTGTTGGAGATCAGTCAAATAAACCGATTTTGTTTACTGTAAAAAAAATAGTTGATGGTTCTGATGAAAAAGATTTCATTTCTTTCAATGCTGAAATACCGGATGTGAGAAATTTTAAATTTAAGAGCACTTTCGAAGCAGACGGACAATCCATTATAACATTAAATATCAATAAACAAGAGCTAAAATTGCAATGCCATTTCAGATACATCTGCACTGACCCCGAAACGTATGGCAATAATTCAATTACTCTTGAAAAAATAGAATATAATGGAAGGTCTGTAATAAGAGAAAACAACCTTATTAATTCAGATATAGTACTCTCTTTGGATGAAAACATTTTTTCATTAAGATAGTTATAGCAACTTTTATTATTAATATGAGGGTGTGTCAAAATTAGCATGCCCTTTTTTTATGCACAAAGGCCGAACTTTCCCAAGCTCGTCCTTAGTTGGGCAGAGGCACCATTGGCCTGCGGCCGTAGTTCAACTCCAAACCTTTCTTATAGACTTCGGGGCCGTGTAAGTCCTTAATATCCAATTCGCCCAGATTTACGAGGATGCCACGTGCCATAAGCCCGGCATCTTCGTTTTCGAGACGTGGCAAGAGTTCAGCCGCCTTTTTCAACTCAGGCAGAAACGGACGGATAAAGTCGCGCATTGCGGGGTCTAAAGACAAACATTCCAGAGAAGAATAACCTATTTTCCGGTCCTCCTCTCGAACCGGAGTAACGAGGTGCGCAATCCCTTCCTGCGTTTCGCCCAAGTAAGTAACGGCGTAAGCGGCTTCGGAAGCTATATAAGGATTGTTGTCTTGCAGGAGCGTCAACAATGCTTGCGGACAGTCCTTGACTCGATTCTCTCGGGCAAGTTTCGCATACCCCACCGCTCCCCAGAATCTCATTTCGGGCAGCGGGCTGGCGATTGCTTTCTCCAGTATAGGAAGAGAAGCGATAGTTGCCGTTCCCGCTGTTTCGACAAGCGCATAAAGTTCGTCCAAAGGATACTTCTCTTTGCGTACTTTTTCATAAAGTATATGTCCGGTACGCGAACCGGGAAGGAAAAAGCCCAAGTCAACGGTAGTGCGGATATGTTCGGATAGCGCCTGACGCATGTTGGATAAAACCTCCGCATATTCGGGAGTACCGGATAAGTCATGCAGTTCGCCCGGGTCTTTTTCGAGGTCAAACAACATTTCTGCCGGATGGGCTTCGAAAGTCAGCTTCCAGTCCGGATTGGTATTGTGCCCTCCCAATACCAACCTGTCCCACGCTTTATTGGACGGCATTCCCCATTGGTAATAATTGCGCAGCGCAAACTGACGGTAAGGAATATAACTGCGGATGTACTTGAAACGCCCGTCGGTAACGGCGCGCACCGGCATGAAGTGGTGCAGTTGGTTGGCTGCCAATGCAAACTGCATTTCCTGCTTTTCATTACTTGCATATTTGCCGAAAAGGGCTTTGCCTTGCATGTGCCCGGGAGGTTCTATGCCCGAAAGGCTGAGCACGGTAGGCCCCAAGTCCGTAAAGTTGACCAAACCATACTCTTTACCCGCGGCATCGTTTGCCAAATGCTTCCACTTGGGCGGGAAATATGCAATCAGCGGCACTTTCAGGCCGCTTTCGTACAAATATCCCTTACCGCGCGGAATGCAACCGCCGTGGTCGCTGAAAAAGAATATGATGGTATTTTCATCCAATCCTTTTTCTTTCAAATCTTTCAGGAAAAACCCCAGCCAGGTATCCACATCCTGCACGGCTTCGAGGTGGCCGGCATAGTCGGAACGCACTTCCGGAAGGTCGGGGACGTAGGAAGGCAGTGAAAGCAATGCCGGATAAATACCTTCGCGGGTATAATCTCTCCGCCCGTCGGTATGGAACGTGCGTATGCGCCCCATGTGCGAGGTAACGGTATTGAACACAGCAAAAAAAGGCTGGCCTTCTTTCCGTTTGGGGCTGTTGTAAGAAGCCTTCTTGTCGCATTCGTCCCAACAGATTTTGTTGTCGGTGGTAGAATTATAGTGCGTCTTATTATTGTTCGTGCAATAATAACCGGCTTCACGCAGCCTTTGCGGGAAGAATATATCGGCAGGCGNNGGGATGAACATCCATTCCGTAGGTGCTCGAATAGCATCCGGTGATAAGCGACGAACGGGCGGCCGAACTTTGGGGAGCTACAGACCATGCATTCATAAACTGTACGCCGTTGGAAGCCAGACTGTCGGCATTGGGCGTATGTATCCCCGTGTTACCGTAACAGCCAAACTCGTATGCGCTGGTATCTTCGAAAGTAAGCCAAAGGATATTGGGCCTTTCGCCCTTTTTGTCCGCTGCCCCTGCCGGTACGGAATACAATCCGTAAAATGCCGTGCACATTAATAATGGAAAGTGTTTCATAAACTATACGTATTGAAGGTATTTGTTTTCCTGCTACTAAAATAAGGTATTTGCGCTTGACGGAAGCCTTTTTATGTTTCAAAATGTGCTAATATTGTTTCGGCGGGCAACTTTTCAACAATATTGGTATCGATTCAACAATATTACGGGTGATTGTGAACGTATGTAGGATGAATATGAAATGAAACGATAGGGAAATTAAATAGAAAGGCTTATCTTTGGATATTAAAACTTAAATACGGGGACAAATGAGAAACATGATTTTTATAGTGATGCTTTTCCATGTATCACTCTTACCGGCGCAAGCAAGGAATATGAATGAAAGTCCGTTCGACAGTTCGCTGCGCAGCGAAGCGAACACGCTGTTGAAAGAATGGATGGATACCTTTTTGACCTATCAATGTGACCATCCGGATCCTTCACTTACCGGCGGCGTCCTGTGTCCTGCATGTGCCCGCGTGCACGGACGTATCGGTGATGCCGTACTTCCTTTAATGTATCTGGCGGAAAAGACCGGAGACAACAAATACTTGCATGGCGCCAGGCGTTTGATGGCGTGGATGGAGAATGTACACCGCCCGGACGGTTCGTGGATGAACGATGTGCATGTTTCGAACTGGAACGGTACGACGGTATTCGCATCCATAGCCCTCTATGAAGCGCTGCATTATCATGGGCATTTACTGGACGATTCAACCCGTAACCATTGGGAACAACAATTATTGCAAGCCGGCGAGTTCATGATGAACAATCCGTTTATTTACAGCCGCAAGCGCGAAGGTATGCGGAATATGAACGTAAACTATTCGGCTTCGGCAACCTACGCCCTGTATGCTATCGGCGAATTGTTCAACCGCCCCGATTTCAAGGAAGAAGCCCGGGAAATAGCCGCCGGGCTGAAAAATTACTTCACCGAGAATAACCTCTTTCTGTATGGCGAAGGCCCGGATATCAGTTCCCTGACCGGGAATGGCTGCCGCCCGGTAGATTTACTTTATAATGTAGAAGAATCTTTGCCTAATATGGCATATTACGCGGCGATGGCAGGCGACAAAGAATTGCTGTCACTCGTAGAACGTTCCATGAATACCCACCTGGAATTTATGTTGCCCGATGGCGCTTGGGACAATAGTTGGGGGACGCGGAGTTTCAAATGGGCTTACTGGGGCGGACGCACCAGCGACGGTTTCATGGGAGGTTACTATATGCTTGCCGCCCACCACCCGGAATACATAGAAGCCATCCGCCGCAATATCCGGCTACTGAGAGAAGCTACTCACAACGGACTTCTTTACGGCGGTATGCATTACGTTGTGTCCGGTATCCCTCCCTGCATCCATCACACTTTCGTACGCGCCAAGGCATTGACGGCCTTTCTCGAACAGCCTCCCCGGGAAATAGCCCCTTCCGGCGAACTGCCGCGCGACGCAACTTACGGCACGAAATATTTTAAGGATATTCATACCTGGCTGCTATCATACGGCTCCTGGCGCGCTACATTCACCGGATATGATGCTGAATATCAGGTAAAAGGAACGCACCCGATGGGAGGCGCCCTTTCCCTGCTGTGGCATGCGCAGGCAGGCCCCGTTTTTGCCGCAACCATGAATCAATATCAACTGATTGAAGCTCCCAATATGCAAAGTAATACCCGTAAATACCTGACAGGCGGCACTCCCCGTATTGAATTGGTACGGAACGGAGTTGCATACAGCAATCTGGACGATTTGAATACGGACATTACCTGCCGTACGGAAGATGGAGTTTGTACCTTTACCGTAAATACTCATCTGGTTACTATCAACCAGCAGTCTCCGCAACAGGGAGAAGTGGCCGTAACGATGAATTATACATATACCCAACAAGGAATCAGCATACATGTGGAACATTGCAATGAACCCATCCGCCTCATACTACCCGTTATAGTGTCGCCCGAAGAAGACGTAGAGATAACTTCCCGTAAAGCATCTATTAAGAAAAATGAAGGAGCATTAAGCATCGCTTGCGAATCCGGAACCATAGAAGTAGCTCCTACGGACGATGACGGACGAATTTTTAATCCGGTTCCGGGATTCTCTTTTATACCTTTGCAAGTACTGCCGGATAGTAAGGATAAACAAATCAGCATTCATATATGTTTTCTTTAATAGATTATATAGAAGTCATCCTGTAAGACAACTTTTTGTCTTAAATCCTCGCTTTGCCGCCGGTAAATGAAGAATTATCTCATTTTTATCGTATCTTTGCTAAGACGCATAGTATGCACTATATAATTCGTTTTATTTAATTCATAATATATGTATATAAGAATACAACAATTATTGTTAGTGCTTTTAGGAGGGTTATTTCCTTATGTAATGAAAGCCGGCATAACCGAAAACATTCATTTCGACCATATCGGTTTGGCGGAAGGCTTATCACACAGTACGGTTTTTGCTATTAATCAAGATAAAGGTGGGAATTTATGGTTTGCTACGTATGACGGCGTCAACAAGTACGACGGCTATAACTTTACCGTATATCGCCATCAATATACAAATCCCAACAGTATTGCCAGTGACATTTCCCGTTGCATTGCCGTCGATGATTCCGACAGAATATGGGTGGGAACCCGTGAGGGCTTGTCTCTTTATAATCGTCATAAGAATGCTTTCTCCAATTATTACTATAAGAAAAAAGGAACGAATGTGGCCGTTAGCAGCATAGCATCCATAAAGGAAGACTGGCTGATGTTGGGCACTGCGGAAGGTATTCTGCTTTTTGATGTAAAAGGAGAGCGTTTCCTGAACGATACTTTATCATCTTCCTTGCATCTGCTGAAACCTACAACGCTGGTGCGCCAGGGAGACTACATTTATATTGGCGCCGAAAATGGAGTTTATACGTATTCCTTGTCAAACGGTGTTCTGAGTAAATTGGCGGATATACCTGCCAATGTGCGGATACATACTATCTTGTGCCAGATGTTCAACCAGGTATGGATAGCGACCGAAGGAGCCGGTTTGTATATGTATGACACCAAATCGAAGGAACTGAAGAACTATCGTTCCGAAGACGGAAAATCCGGATTGAATTCAAATTATGTACGTTCCCTGGCGTTGGATGCAGAAAATCATCTATGGGTAGGAACCTATAGCGGACTGAACATTTATAACGAAGGAACGGACACTTTCTTTTCATTGAAAAGCTCGGAGATACAAGAAGGGAGCTTGTCGCAAAACTCGGTCCGCAGTATTTTCAGAGATTCACAGGGCGGTATATGGCTGGGCACTTATTGGGGCGGACTGAATTATTATCATCCCTTGTGCAACCGTTTTCAGCGTATCAAACATATTCCTTTCTTAAACTCACTCAGTGATAATGTTGTCAGTTGCATCATAGAGGATAATGAGCGTAATTTATGGATTGGAACAACCGATGGCGGGCTGAACTTCTATGATAGCCGCTCGCAGACGTATAAGAACTATTTATTAAATTCGGCAACGTTGGATATTCCCTTTAAAGACATCAAAACGGTGTATGTAGACGAGGCGCACAATAAAGTGTACGTAGGCGCCCATGCCGGAGGAATGATGGTACTGGACAGGAAGTCCGGGCATGTGGAATACTATAACCGCCGCAACAGCGATATACCGAGCAATAACATTTATTCCATTATCTCCGATGATAACGGGGGACTTTGGGTAGCGTCACTGGAGTATCTGTTGCATTTTGATATAAAAAAACGTCACTTTGAGATTATCAATAAAGATAGGCGTGAAGGGCAGCCATACAATCGCCTGCTGTTTCGTGACTCCAAAAAGCGTATATGGATGGGAGGCGAAATGGGTGTCTCGGTGCATAATCAGGTGGGTAATTCTTTGCAGGCCAATACGGATTTTCACATAACACCCATTCTGCAACAAGCATTTGTGAATTGCTTTTACGAATCCGCCTCCGGATCTATATGGGTCGGCACGCGTAACGGACTTTTCGCATTGAAAGAAGGTGAAGAAAATCTGCTTCAATACACCACAGAGAACGGTTTGCCGAGTAACGTTATTTATGGAATTCTGGAAGATGCTTACGGACGCTTATGGTTAAGCACCAATCGGGGCTTGAGTTGCCTGCATCCGGAAAATGAGAAATTCCGCAACTATACAATTATAGACGGTTTGCAGGGTAATCAGTTTAATGCCGGTTCTTATTGCCGTAAAGCGGACGGTTACATGTTGTTCGGCGGCGTTAACGGTATCACGTCATTCCGTCCGGAAATATTGATTGATAATCCTTATGCTCCCAAACCGGTAATCAATAAGCTGTTTGTTTATAATAAGGAGGTATTGCCGGACGACGAGACCGGTATCCTGAAAGAAAGCATTGAATATGCAGATCACATTACTTTGTCATCCTCCCAGAATTCTTTTGCCCTATCATTTGTCGTATCCAATTACATTGCCGGGAAGCATAACACGTTCTCCTATAAATTGGAAGGGTACAACAATGTGTGGTACAATCAGGATGATATCAGTCCCGTTTCATATTCCAACTTGCCGGCAGGCGATTACACCTTCTACATAAAAGCGGAGAATAACGATGGTAAGTGGAGTGAAGAACCTACCGTGCTTCATATCCGTATATTGCCGGTCTGGTATCGTACCTGGTGGGCGTTCACTTTGTTTTTCCTGTCATTTATCTTATTGGTAGCGGGCATTGTCCGTTACTTCTGGCTGCGCAAAAATATGCAGGCCGAAATCCTCATGGAAAGGCTGGATAAGGAAAAGCGTGAAGAAATCAACCAGATGAAGATTCGCTTTTATGTCAATATATCGCATGAGTTGCGTACTCCGCTGACATTGATCGTTGCGCCTTTGCAGGAACTTATCAGCCGCATCAGCGGGCATTGGGAACAGGAACAATTACTGTATATCCAACGGAACACCAATCGCCTGCTCCATCTGGTCAATCAGTTGATGGACTACCGGCGGGCGGAATTGGGTATCTTTGCACTCAGGCCGGCATACTCCAATGCTTACAAAAGGGTATTGAACTGTTTCATGAATTATGAAAGTCTGGCGAAACGAAAGGATATAGACTATAACCTCTATACGGAGTTACAGGATGAAGAGGAACTGTTTGACGAGAATTACTTAGACCTGGTTGTGAACAATCTGCTTTCAAATGCTTTCAAATATACCGAAACAGGCGAAAGCATCACGGTGAAACTTTATAAAGAGGATGATAACCTTGTGTTGCAGGTTGCGGATACCGGCGTCGGCATTCCGAAGGAAAAGCAGGAAAAGATTTTCGAACGTTTCTATCAGGTGGAAAGCGGACGCGAAGGCAGCGGCATCGGCCTTTCGCTGGTGCAAAGGCTGGTCGAACTGCATCATGGGCGAATCGTATTGCAGAGCGAAGTGGGCAAAGGCTCCACATTCTTTATTTATCTTCCTCAGGATAAGTCGGTTTATACCGAAGAAGAACTGCTGGGCAGCAAAGGGGATGTGGAAGAACAACGCGTATATTCCACCAATGCGCACGATGTTTATACCGGCGATGAGGAAATAACGGACGAAACAGGCATCGCGGATGCGGAAAACAGTAAGCGCGGAACGATTCTGATAGTAGAAGACAATAAGGAATTAAGGCAATACCTGATTAATGGCTTGTCTCCTCTATTCCGGACATTGGAAGCTGAGAATGGCCAAAAAGCGTTGGACCTATTGAAAGAGCAGGATGTTGACCTGATTATTACGGATGTAATGATGCCCGTTATGGATGGCGTCAAGTTGTGCAAGCTGATAAAACAGAATCTGCGTACTTGCCATATACCGGTCTATATGTTGTCTGCCAAGACGGATATGAAATACCAGTTGGAAGGTTTGAACGTAGGCGCTGACGATTATATTGCCAAACCGTTCTCTATGGAGGTATTGAAGAGCAAGATACTGAATACGCTGCGTACACGCTACCGTATTTTTGAGCGCTATTCCAATATGACGGAAGTGGAACCCGAAAAGCTCACGAACAACACAATGGATGAGAAGCTGCTGCGAAAGGCGATTGAAGTGGTTGAAAAGAACATGGATAATGCAGAATTCTCAACCGAGCAGTTTGCGCGCGAAATGAATATGAGCCGTTCCAACCTTCATCTGAAACTGAAAGCGATAACCGGAAAATCGGCTATTGACTTTATTCACAAAATACGGTTCAACCGGGCGTGCCAATTGTTGCAGGAAGGAAAATATACCATTTCCGAAATCAGCTTCATGGTAGGATACAATACGCCTTCTTATTTTGCGGCGCGTTTTAAGAAATATATCGGTTGCCTGCCGACCGAGTACGGAAAGAAATGATAGTTATGACGTATGAAAGTACATACCATCTTTTGGATAGCAGTCTTATTCTTCGCCGTTTCATGCAGCCAAACGGATTTATGCCAATTGTCCGTGTCTAAGGACAGTAGTATTCCGAATGGAGATAAGGCCATCGAACTTTATAAATTGGTCAATGAGAATGGCATGTCGGTCAAAGTGACGAATTATGCCGCTTCCCTGACGGATGTTTCCGTTCCCGACAAACAGGGAAACTTCGGGCATGTGGTTTTAGGCTTCGACAGCCTGGAGTATTATTTGAAGAAACATCCCAAATTAGGCGCTACAATCGGAAGGTTCGCCAATAGAATCGGAAATGCCGAATTCAGTTTGAATGGCCGGACGTATCAGTTGGAGAAAAACAATAAAGGGCATTCCCTTCATGGAGGGACGAAAGGATTCAACCTTCAAACATTTGATACGGATACATTCTATACGGTAAAAGATACGGCAATTGTAGTTTTCAAGTACAGAAGCGTTCATCTGGAAGGAGGTTTTCCCGGTAATTTGAATGTTTCGGTTGCCTATAAACTAACGAATGATAATGAAATTATCCTGGAGTACACAGCCGTGACAGACAAACCAACAGTGATAAACCTTACGAATCATAGTTATTTCAATCTGACCGGATGCAAAGAATCCGTATTGGGGCATATATATATGATTCGGGCGGATTCCATAACCCCGGTAGATTCCGCAGGTATTCCTACCGGAGAATTGATGGCTGTGGCAGGGACTGAATATGATTATACTTCTCCCTTGCCGGCAGAAATGCGGATACGGACAATGGGAAAGGGATACGATGTCAATTATAAGCTGAATAAGCGTTCCGGCTCTCCGGAATTGGCGGCAGTTGTGATGGAGCCTGTATCCGGCAGGATTTTGAAGGCATATACTACCGAACCGGGTATGCAGTTTTATATTTCGAATTCGAATATGAACCATCTTACCGGACATGATGGCAAGCCGTATGGCCGATATTACGGATTTTGCCTGGAAATGCAGCATTTCCCGGATTCTCCCAATAATCCTCAGTTTCCTGCCACGAGCTTATTGCCGGGAGAAACTTACCGGCAAACCACCGTTTACAAATTTGAGACTATTATTGAGGCGATTCCTGATTGATTATGAAGATAAATGTATATAGGAAATACATGTATATGTTGAGAGTGCCCCCTGTCTGTGGGTGTCTGTGAGGCCGTTTTTATACAAAAGTGTGGTGTAGTGAACAATATTGGTGTAGAAAAGTGTAAAAGTGAGAAGAACAAAAACAATATTCTCACACTATTCCCGGCACTTGTTGTATGTTTGCCTCAGAAAATGCTAAAGTTAAACCTTACATTTATTTATTATGTACAAATTAAGAGAATTGATTTTAATGTTTATCCTCGCTTTCGTTAGTATGACGGCATACGCGCAAAGCCTGACAATAACCGGAAAGGTGATTGATAATGAAGGATATGAAGTGATTGGCAGCAGTGTCGTCATAAAAGGTGCTGCCGGTGTCGGAACAGTTACTGATATGGACGGTAACTACACGTTGAAAGTAAATGATGCATCGAAAGATGTATTAGTCTTTTCTTATGTGGGCATGATTCCTCAAGAAGTGGAAGTCAACAATCGGAGTGTGATTAATGTAACGTTGAAAACTGACGTCGTAATGCTGGATGAAGTTGTTGCCATCGGCTACGCCACAGTGAGACGTAAAGACTTGACCGGTTCGGTAGCTTCGGTGGGCAGCAAGGAGCTTTCCAAAGTTCCTACCAGCGACGTAACCCAGGCATTGGCCGGACGTATGGCCGGCGTGCAGGTTTTGCAAAGTGAAGGCGCTCCGGGAGCTTCCGTTTCCATCCGCGTGCGTGGTGGTATTTCCATCACTCAAAGCAATGAACCGTTGTATATCATCGACGGTTTTCCCAGCGAAGACGGTATGTCAACGCTCGACCCGGCAGAAATTGAAACCATCGACATTCTGAAAGATGCTTCCGCTACCGCTATCTATGGCGCCCGTGGCGCTAACGGTGTGGTCGTTATCACGACCAAGACCGGTGGTAAAAACGGAAAAGCAGTTATTACTTTCGATAGTTATGTCGGTTTTAAGAATATTGCCAGAAAACTGGATGTTCTCTCTCCTTACGAATTTGTAAAGCTGGACTATGAACGCCGTGTTTTCAATAATGTAACGGACGCCGATTGGGAAACAGACATCAACGCTTTTGAAAAGAACTATGGTAAATACAGTGATATCGCTGCGAACTATGCCAACCGTAAGGGTATAAATTGGCAAGACGAAACACTGGGACGTACGGCAATGACACAAAACCATCGTGTAGGCGTTTCCGGCGGAACGGATAAATTGAATTATAATTTAGCTTACTCTTATTATGATGAAGAGGGGGCTATGGTGTTCAGCGGCAGCAAGAAACACAATATTTCATTCAATATGAATCATAAGGTGAATGACCGTTTGAGTGTGAATGCCCGCATCAGTTATGACCAAATGAAGATTTACGGTATGGGAACCTCCGAAGGTGGCGACCGTTTCAACAAGATGCAGCATATCCTGCAATACCGTCCTACAATCGGTATTTCCGATACGGACGATATGCTGTTGGGAGATGAAGACCCCTTATTGGTGGACGATACGGGTAACGTGATGCAGAATCCTCTGCTCTCTGCCGCCGAAGAAGTCAAAGACCGCCAATTTCGCACTTTCCAGGCTAATGGCGGATTCACGCTCCAATTGATGAAAGGATTATCCTTCCGTAATACTACCGGTATGCGTTATCAGACGCGCCGTAATGATGTTTTTTATGGAGCGCTATCGATAACGGCAAAACGTTCCAGTATTAACGGTAGTATCCAGAATCTTGAAAACGGCAGTTTCCAGACATCAAACGTATTGAACTATAAGTGGAAAAACGAGAAAAATGATTTGGTTGTAATGGCCGGCCAGGAATATGTAAATCGTTGGGACCGCAATTTCAGAGCATCCGCCAGTAATTTCCCGAATGACGAAATCGGCTTGGCCGACCTTTCGTTAGGACTTCCGGGAGTTGCCGATTCATACGAGAATTATGATGATAAGTTGCTCTCTTTCTTTGCTCGCGCCAACTATGGATATATGGACAAGTATCTGCTTACCGCAT
Organism: Porphyromonadaceae bacterium; assembly: GCA_003517945.1. Taxonomy (GTDB): domain Bacteria; phylum Bacteroidota; class Bacteroidia; order Bacteroidales; family Tannerellaceae; genus Tannerella. Next base: position 13,471 of record DOZP01000177.1, read on the forward strand.
CCGTCCGTGCCGACGGTTCCTCCAAATTCGGAAAGAATAATAAATGGGGGTATTTCCCCGCATTCTCCGCCGCATGGCGCTTAAGTGAAGAAGAATTCATTAAGGATCTGAATATATTTTCCGACCTGAAGGTTCGCCTGGGTTATGGTATGGCGGGAAACAATCGTATCGGAAGTTATCTTAGCCTGGCAACATTAGGCTCGGTGACCTATCCCAATGGAGACTCTACCCAGTCGGGGTATGCACCCAGGCAGATTCCTAATCCTGACTTGAAATGGGAAGCAAATAAAACATTCAACACCGGTCTTGATTTGGGTTTCTTTAATCAACGCCTGACGATATCGCCCGAGTTCTATATCAATCGCAGCAGCAACCTGTTGCTCGAAGCTAAAATACCGAGGTCTTCCGGTTATTCTATTATGGTTATCAATGCCGGAGAAACAGAAAATAAAGGTCTTGACCTGACGATCAATACGGCTAATGTCTTGAAAAAGAATTTCTCATGGACTACCGCCATTACGGTTTCTCGTAATAAGAACTCCGTAAAGAAACTGACCGGCGAAGAAGTGCAGTTGTGGGAAGCGAGCTTCGGCTATAATCAGAATACGCATATTATCGAAGTGAACCAGCCTTTGGGACAGATGTACGGATATACCACGGATGGTTTGTATCAGGTAAGTGATTTTGACTATGATGCCGCAACGAAAGCCTATACGCTCAAGGATGGAATTCCTTATATGGGCGACAAGGGTAATGTGCGGCCCGGTATGTGGAAGTTCAAGAATGTAGACGGAAGCGAGGATGGCAAAATTACGGAAGGCGACAAGAGCGTTATCGGCAATGCCTATCCGAAGTTCTATGGTGGTATCAACAATACTTTTACTTATAAAGACTTTGACCTGAGCATCTTCCTGACCTATAGTTTCGGTAACGATGTATTGAACGCAACCAAGTTGACGAATACAAAGACCGCATTGCTAAATAAGAATGTGCTGGCTGCGGCAGATGCAAGAAATCGTTGGCTATTGGTAAACAACGAAGGTGGTTTGATAACGGATCCGCAAGAAATGGCCGCTATCAATCAGGGTAAAACAATTGCAGCTATCTACGACAATGAGGCAGGCGATACTTATATCCATTCCTGGGCTGTGGAAGATGGTTCTTTCCTGAAGTTGAGTAACATTACATTAGGTTATACGCTCCCTCAGAAAATGATTAAAAAAGCCGGCTTGACTAATTTGCGTTTGTATGCTACAGGTTCCAACCTGTTGACTTGGACAAAATACACGGGTTTCGATCCTGAAGTATCTACGATGGGCAACGGCCTGACGCCGGGTGTGGATTTTGGCGCTTATCCAAGAAGCCGCTCGTTTGTTTTTGGTATTAATTTGGCATTCTAATGAACGTGAAAGGAGAAATTACGATGAAAAAATATAAAATAATTGCGCTCGGCGCATGGATGGTTGCAGGATTTACATCTTGCGAATTGACGGAAGAGCCTACTTCTTTTTATGAGAAGGACACCTATTTTGATTCACCCACCAAGGCACAAATGGCAGTGGTAGGAGCTTATGACTGTTTATCGACAGCGACACATTACGGGCAGTTTGAAATGGCAATGCCAAGTTCGGACGATACGTATTATATACAAGGAACCGGTACGGACAATACCCGCCGCGATATATCCCACTACATGGTTACTGCGACCAATACCTGGATTGCTTCCGTGTGGGAATTGAAATACCAAGGCATAGACCGTGCAAACTTCGCCATAGCTGGTATCGAAGGCATGCCTGATTATGAAGGTGATGCGTACTTGCAGGAGTTGATTGCACAAGCCCGTTTCCTTCGCGCTTTTCTGGCCTTCGACCTTGTTAAATACTGGGGAGACGTTCCTTTTAAAACGACTTATTCCAGTGGATATAACGACGCCTTTCAACCTCGCACGAGCCGTGAAGTGATTTATGATGAAATCATCAACGACCTGAACTTCGCGAAGGAAAAACTACAGAAAGCAAGCGCTTCTCTTTCACCCGAAGTGCCGAGCCAAGGGGCTGCCCATGCATTGTTGATGCGTGTTTATCTGCAACGGGCAGGCTATAGCTTGCAGCAGAACGGCACCCTCACCCGTCCGGACGATGCCAAAAGAAAAGAATACTTCAACGCTGTAATTTCCGAATGGAGCGCTTTCCGGACAAAAGGTTATCATGGTTTCTATGACGGTGGTTACAAACAACTGTTCGTCGGATATTCCGCCGGAACATTGAATTCTAAAGAAAGCCTGTGGGAAATCGCATTCAATCCTATTGGAGATTCTTACACTGATAATGCCGGCATGTGGGGTACTTACAACGGCCCGTTAGTAACCGCGCCATCCGGAACAAATACTGCCGTTATGGGACGTGCGAACGCTTTCTTCCGTGTAATGCCTGTCTGGAATGATTTCTTTGAGCAACAGGACGCCCGTAAAGAGATAATGGTATGTACTTATCAATACAAATGGGTTGATAACGCTCACAAACTTACGCCCAATAAAAATGTTACCGATTGGTATCCCGGTAAATGGCGTAGAGAATGGATGCCCCTTGGCTTTATTAACCCTAACAATACCGGTGTGAACTACTGCCCGCTACGCTATGCCGACGTCCTGTTGATGGCTGCCGAAGCCTATAACGAAACCGGCAATACGCCGGAAGCCTGGACGTTGTTGAATCAGGTACGTGCGCGTGCGGAAGCAACTCCCATTACAGACGCCAACTACAGCAGCCTGATGAAAGCTCCGCAAGTTTATGATCTTCCGTATATTCAGGACGGAGACGCTGCCGGCAAATTCCGTACGGCCCTTTATTGGGAACGCGGGTTCGAACTGGCTTTCGAAGGCCAGCGCAAATTTGACTTGTTGCGTTGGGGTATTCTGGGCGATGCATTGAAATTCTTCCAGGATAATATGCACCAGTCACTCAAAGGCAGATATATAGCCGGAGAGAAATTTATCAAAGGTAAACATGAACTGTTCCCGGTACCGTTGGGAGAATTGCAGTCTAACCCGGCTTTGAATAACCAAAATAATCCGGGTTACGAATAAACCCGGGAAGTGTAAAAAAAGTATTTTATGAAGAAATTTTTATTACTTTGTTGTGCGGTTGCTACATTACATGGTTTATCCGGTTGTTCTTCCAGTCAGCCTAAAGAAGATGATAGCTGGTTGAAAAATGCCATAGATACTTCCGTGCAACAGTTGGAGAAAACAGTGGCTGATGTAGGCGATTCGGTCTTGTTGCCCCGTTCTATATGGACGGGATATGATATGGATTTTCTTTGTAGGCAGTTAGAAAGAGATCCTGCAACCTTTAAAGACTCTTTGCGGATTAAGCCGGTGAAAGATGCCTTGGGAGCCCGCCGGTATTGTGCTTCCGTCTACGATTGGACAAGTGGGTTTTTCCCCGGTAGCTTGTGGTATGCGTACCAATTGACCGGTATTGAAAATTTGAAGAACAATGCTGTGAAGTTTACGAACTACCTGCACCCGGTAAAAGACTATAAAGGTACGCACGACGTCGGGTTTATGATGAATTGCAGTTATGGCAATGCCTATCGTTTGGCGCCTGCCGACAGTATTCGCCGGATATTGGTACAGGCGGCGGATAACTTGTGCAATCGTTTCAATCCGGATATAAGTTCTATTCGTTCATGGGATTTCGGGAAGTGGAATTTCCCCGTGATTATCGATAATATGATGAATCTGGACCTGTTGTTTTATGTAAGTCGTCTAACCAATGATGCCAAGTATAAGGAAATTGCTTTGAAACATGCTGAGACAACGTTGAAGAATCATTTCAGAGAAGACCATTCATCCCATCATGTCGTGAGTTACAATAATGATGGCAGTATAGAGCTGAAATGTACGCATCAGGGAAAGAATGACGAGTCGTCATGGGCGCGCGGACAAGCATGGGGAATATATGGATATACTTCTTGCTATCGTGAATCAGGAGATACGGCTTTCTTGCAGCAAGCCCGGAATATTGCGGCATTGATCATGACGCGTGTAAAGACCGGTGACGCGATTCCTTTGTGGGATTATGATGCACCCGATACACCGGAAACACCCCGTGATGCATCTGCCGCCGCTATTACGGCTTCTGCTTTGATAGAACTCAGTACGTTGGCAGAGGACGGACAAGTGTATTTTGATTATGCCGAGAAATTGCTTAAGTCTCTTTCTTCCGGTGCTTATCTGGCAAAAGTCGGTACTAACCAAGGATTTATCCTGATGCACTCTACGGGTTCGTTGCCGAATGGTTCTGAGATTGATACGCCTGTCAATTATGCCGATTATTACTATCTGGAAGCATTGAGCCGGTATATGCAGGTAAAAGGGCTTGATTATAAATCGCTATAAACAAAATTAGTATGCCATGAAAATAGTAAAGTACCTTTTAAGTTTTACTTTTCTGCTGGCTGCCGTTTGTGCGGAAGCGCAGCAACTACGCAAAGAGGCTTTTGATTTGCTGAATCTGGATTATCCGGGGTTGGAAAAGGTAAAGGCCGCGTATGCCCAACAACAATGGGATGAGGCGGCTCAGGCTTTACTGGACTATTATCGCCAACGCACCGGTATAGGGCATCCTGATATGGATGTGAAGCATATCAAGATTTCGGAAGAAGAACAACGATGGGCGGACGATGCGCTGGAACATACATTCTTTGTGCACAAGGGGTATCAGCCTTCCTATAATTACGGCAAAGATATCAATTGGCAATATTGGCCGGTGCAGGACAACGAGTTGCGCTGGCAGTTGCACCGCCATAAATGGTTCACTCCGATGGGAAAGGCATATAGAATATCGGGAGATGAAAAGTATGCCGAAGAATGGGCATATCAATACATGGATTGGATTAACAAGAATCCTCTGACAGCGGTAGACAAAGAAGAATATGAACTTGTCAGCGCAGGCGAAGTAAAAGAGAATGCCGAAAACGTACGCTTTGCATGGCGTCCGCTGGAGGTAAGCAACCGTTTGCAGGATCAGACGCAGCAATTTCTGTTGTTTGTTCCTGCGCAGGCTTTCACGCCGGAATTCCTGACTGAATTCCTGGTTAATTATCACCGGCATGCACTGCACATCTTGGACAATTACTCGGATCAGGGCAACCACTTGCTGTTCGAAGCACAACGTATGATATATGCAGGTGCATTCTTCCCCGAATTTAAGGGGGCAGCCGAATGGAGAAAGAGTGGGATAAGCATCCTGAACCGTGAAATTAAAAAGCAGGTTTATCCGGACGGCGGCCACTATGAACTGGATCCGCACTACCATCTGGCGGCAATCAATATCTTTTGCAAGGCCTTGCGTATGGCAGATGTCAATGGTTTCCGTCAGGAATTTCCGGCCGGATATGCGAACACAATTAAAAGCATGATTGAGTTTTATGCCAATATCTGTTTCCCTGATTACAGTAACCCTTGTTTCAGTGATGCCAAACTGGGAGACCGCCGGGTAGAAATCCGCAATTATCAGGAGTGGCTTGAACTGTTTCCGGATTGTGGCTGGATTTGCTATTATGCCACCGAAGGCCGTGAAGGTACTCCTTTACCCAACCTTTCTCATGGAGCTTTGGCTTCCGGCTTCTTTACGTTCAGAAACGGTTGGCAGCAGGATGCAACCGTAATGGTGGTAAAGGCCGGCCCCAAAGGTGAATGGCATTGCCAACCGGATAACGGAACTTTTGAGTTTTGGTTCAATGGTAGGAATCTCTTCTCGGATAGCGGCTCTTACGTCTATGCCGGTGACGATGAAGTGATGAAGCTCCGCAACTGGTTCCGCCGGACAAGTTCTCATAATACATTGACATTGAATGAGGAAAACCTGCAAACGACACAATCCGTCACCAAACTTTGGCAGCCTGAAGGTAATGAACAAATCCTGGTGACGGAGAATCCGCATTATGAGGGTTTGAAACACAGGCGCTCCGTTTTCTTTGTAGACCAATCTTATTTTGTAATTGTAGATGAGGCTATTGGAGATGCCAAAGGAACAGTAAATCTCAACTATCACTTGGCTGAAGGCACTGTAAACGCAGATGGAAAGGATAACATCCTGACCACTGTTTATGACGGAGCAAGTAACCTGAAGCTGCAATGTTTTGCAGAAAAGAAAGTTTCTATGAAAGAAAAAGAGGGTTGGCGCTCGACTGCTTATCGTGTACGAGTACCCCGTAGCTCGGTTTCTTTTAATGTGGATAAAAAGGATTCGGAAGCCGTACGCTACATTACCATTATTTACCCGTCGAAGAATATTGCCTCTTTCCCTTCGTTCAAGGCTAAATTCCTGAATAAGGCATTTGATGAGAATGGGTTGAAAATAGAAATAGCTGTTGACGGAAAAAAACGTCAATTAGAGTATAAACTGTAAGAAGACTTTCATTATGAATCGCTTATCATATCTATTCCTGCCTCTTACTGCCATCGGAGTATCCGCATGCAGTTCCGTCAAAGAGGAAGAGAAACGTCCGAACATTATCTTTATAATGACAGACGATCATACCACGCAGGCAATGTCGTGTTACGGTGGTCGTCTCTTGCAAACTCCTAACATGGATCGGATTGCCGGTGAAGG
>DOZP01000177.1:20115-28997 GCA_003517945.1 Porphyromonadaceae bacterium
GGCAAATTCAGTCATATCAATGGATTCACTGACAATGCCGGCATTTTCGACGGCAGTCAACAGACTTTCCCGAAATTGTTGCAGACTGCCGGCTACCAAACTTCGATTGTCGGCAAATGGCATTTGATTACCGAACCTCAGGGATTTGACTATTGGTGCATCTTGGCGGGACAACACGAACAAGGAGATTATTATAATCCCGATTTCAATGAGAACGGAAAACAAATTGCGGAACAGGGTTATGTTACCGATATTATCACAGATAAAGCTATTGAATATCTGGAGCATAGAGACAAAAGCAAACCCTTCTGCATGATGTATCATCAAAAAGCCCCGCATCGCAACTGGATGCCTGCCTCCCGCCATCTGGGAATGTTCAATAATACCGTTTTCCCCGAACCTGCCACACTTTTCGATACATACGAAGGTAGAGGCTCCGCTGCAAGGGAACAGGATATGTCCATCAAGCATACATTGACCAATGATTGGGACTTGAAACTGCTTACTCGTGAAGAAATGCTGAAAGATACGACGAATCGCCTGTATCAGGTCTACAAACGTATGCCGGCTGATGTACGGGACAAGTGGGACTCTGCATACGGCCGGCGCATTTCCGAGTACCGTAGCGGTAAGCTGAAAGGCAAAGAACTGATTAGTTGGAAATACCAGCAATACATGCGCGATTACTTGGCAACGGTTGTTGCTGTGGACGAAAATATAGGGCGGTTGCTCAGCTATCTGGAGAAAACCGGCGAGTTGGACAATACAATCATTATATATACTTCGGATCAAGGTTTCTTCTTAGGCGAACATGGTTGGTTTGACAAACGCTTCATGTACGAAGAATGTCAGCGTATGCCGTTGCTCATCCGTTATCCAAAGGCAATCAAGGCCGGAAGTGTATCGAGCGCCATTGCCATGAACGTAGACTTTGCTCCTACTTTGCTGGATTATGCCGGAGTAACTATACCGGCAGATATTCAGGGGCAGTCTCTCAAACCGATTCTGGATAATGACGGAAAAGCCCCGGCAGACTGGAGGAAAGCCGCCTATTACCACTATTACGAATATCCGGCGGAACATTCGGTCAAAAGGCATTATGGCATTCGTACGGCCGACTTTAAACTGATTCACTTCTATAATGATGTGGACGAGTGGGAAATGTACGATTTGAAGAATGACCCGGACGAATTGGACAATGTGTTTGACAAACCGGGATATGCCGACAAACGGGCGGAACTTATGTCACTGCTGAAAGAGACCCAGAAGCAATATAGCGATGACGACCCGGACGAAAAAGTAAACGAACTGTTCAAAGGCGACAGGCGGTTGATGAAGAATAGATAATCTAACTTAACGACTATGGATAGAAGAAGTTTTTTTAAACATACGGGTTGGTCCTTTCTCGGACTGGCGGCTTCCGGGAGTTTGTTGCCTGCATGTCGGCAGGGAACCGGCGCAGGGAAGAAAATAATGCCCCCTGCCGCTAATCTGAAATATTTCTGGGGAGACTTACACAATCATTGTAACCTGACCTACGGTCATGGCGACATGCGTTCTGCATTCGAGGCTGCCAAAGTACAATTGGATTTCGTGTCTGTAACTCCGCACGCTATGTGGCCGGATATTCCCGGAGCGGATGATCCTCGCCTGAAATGGGTGATTGATTACCACACCGGCGCCTTCAAGCGTTTGCGCGAGGGAGGATATGAAAAATACGTAGCCATGACTAATGAATATAATAAGGAAGGAGAATTTCTGACTTTTATAGGTTATGAGGCGCACAGCTTGGAGCATGGCGACCATGTAGCCTTGAACTACGATTTGGACGCGCCGTTGGTGGAATGTACTTCCATCGAAGACTGGAAACAGAAAGCCCGCGGGCATAAAGTATTTATTACTCCGCATCACATGGGCTATCAGACGGGATATCGCGGATATAACTGGAACTTCTTTACGGAAGGCGGCCAGACTCCGTTTGTAGAAATGTATTCCCGTCACGGATTGGCGGAAACCGACCAAGGCGATTATAATTACCTGCACGATATGGGTCCACGCCAGTGGGAAGGTACAATTCAATATGGACTGGAACAGGGCAAAAAATTCGGTATCATGGGTTCTACCGACCAGCATGCCGGATATCCGGGCAGTTACGGTGATGGGCGTATAGCTGTTCTGGCCGATTCGTTAACCCGCGATAAGATTTGGGATGCCATGAAGAATCGTCGCGTCGGCTGTGCTACCGGTGATAAAATCAATATAGATTTCCGGTTGAACGATGCTTTCCCGGGCGACGTGGTACGGGGAAACAGCCGTCGCATTTATTTGAATGTGGAAGGCGGCAGTTGTATTGACTATATAGACATCGTCAAGAACAGAAAATGCATTGCCCGCTTAAGTGGCCCGTTGTTGCCTGAAATACCGGAAGGAGACATGATACGTTGCAAGGTGAAGGTTGAATTCGGGTGGAATAGGGAAGAGCGGTATGTGCATTGGCAAGGTAAACTATCTGTCAATAAAGGGACTATCAATGCTGTAGAACCTTGTTTCCGTGGCGCGGCTTTCACTTCTCCGCAACCGGGAGAACCGGAATTTGAAACAAAGGTCAACCGCATCGTCTCCATTACGGACAAGGATACGGAGTTGGACCTATACAGTTCCAAAAATCCGAATACGACTACTCCCGCTACACAGGCTGTCATTCTGGATGTAACGATGCCTAAAGACGGTATGATTACCGCAGAATTCAACGGCAAGAAGTTTGAACATTCGTTGGGCGAACTTATGGAAGGGTCGCGTTCGCATTTCATGATAGGGTGGCTCAGCGAAGCAATTCTGTTCAACCGTGCCATGCCGGAAAGTTGCTTCACGGTCGAACATTATATGGAAGATACCAAGCCCGAAAGGGATACGGATTATTACTATATCAGAGTTCGCCAGCGCGACCAGCAATGGGCGTGGAGTTCTCCTATATGGGTAGAAAGAACGTAGAGTTTCCTTATTATTGTAAACGAATGAAAAAGATATTATTAGTCTTACCGGCTTTCTGCCTGTTGATGGCATGCGGCACTTCTGAGCAATCTGCCATAATAAAAGTTTCGGAAGAAACATTGATGCACGAAGTGCGTGCAACTCCCTCTCCTGCCGATGGCGAACACGTCAATGTAAATCCGCCGCGTTTTATGTGGCCTGACAAGTTTCCGCATCTAGGTGCGGTGCTGGACGGAGTGGAGGGACAAGTGGATAAAAAGCCGAAAGTGCTTTACCGGATTCGTATCTCCCAAGACAAGAATTTCGAAAAGGAAGTCCTGACCGGAGAACGTGCTTGGGCTTTCTTCAATCCCTTCCAATGCCTGGCACAAGGAAAATGGTATTGGCAGCATGCATACGTCACACCCGAAGGCGTAGAGGAATGGTCGCCGGTTTACCAATTCTTTATAGACAAAGATACACCGGAGTTTAATCCGCCGGCTTTGGACAAGGTTTTGGCAGGTTATCCTTCCCATCACCCGCGTGTATTATTAGATGCGGATAACTGGGAGGAGATAATGGCGAGGAATAAAAATAACCCGGAAGCCCAAGCCTATATAGACAAGGCTGCCCGGTGCATTTCCCATCCGCTGAAACATCTTCAGGAAGAAATAGATACTACGAATGTGGTTACATTGACCAACGTTGTGCAACGCGAGTCAGCCCTCATCCGCGAGAGCCGTAAGATTGTGGATAGAGAAGAGGCCAATGTAGAAGCATTGGTACGCGCCTATCTGCTGACGAAAGACGAAAAATATTACAGGGAAGGTATCAACCGGTTGAGTAAAATCCTTTCTTGGAAAGAAAGCAGATACTTTGCAGGCGACTTCAATTTGTCCACCTTACTGTCTATGAGTACATCCGCGTATGACGGATTCTACAGCCTGCTGTCTCCGGAAGAAAAGCAACTGCTACTGGATAACATCCGCCATCTCGGGAATAAATTCTATAATGAATACGTCAATCATTTAGAGAACCGTATCGCGGACAACCACGTGTGGCAGATGACGTTCCGCATTCTGACGATGGCAGCCTTTGCTACGGTCGGCGAAATACCGGAAGCATCCGTGTGGGCTGATTATTGCTATAATGAATGGATTTCCCGTCTTCCGGGACTGAACAAGGATGGCGCCTGGCACAACGGAGATGCTTATTTCCACGTAAATATACGTACGCTGATAGAGATGCCGGTCTTTTTCTCGCGTATATCCGGTTTCAACTTCTTTGCCGATCCGTGGTACAACAACAATGCTTTGTATGTCATTTATCAGCAACCTCCCTTCTCCAAATCCGGAGGTCACGGCAATTCGCATGAGGGACAGCGTACCCCGAACGGCGGGCGTATAGGATATGCCGATGCCATAGCGCGCGAATGCAACAATCCGTGGGCAGCAGCTTATGTACACGAAATTATGCGGGAAGACCCCGATATCTTATCGAAGGCTTTCGAAACCAAACCGTCAGACTTGACCTGGTACCGTTGTGCAACCCTCAAAAAAAGGCCTGTATATAGTATCTCTTTGTCGGAATTGCCTCAATCCAAAGTTTTCAAACATACGGGAACCGCCCTGATGAACACCGACATAGGACATTATGCCGATAATGCCATGCTTTCCTTCCGAAGCAGCCCTTATGGCGCTACTTCGCATGCATTGGCCAATCAGAATGCTTTCAATACCTTCTTTGGCGGTAAAGCGATTTTCTATAGCAGCGGACATCGTACCGGATTTACCGACGACCATTGCATGTATGCCTACCGTAACACGCGCGCCCACAATTCCATATTGGTAAACGGCATGGGACAAAAGATAGGAACGGAAGGCTACGGATGGATTCCCCGCTACTATGAGGGCGAAGAAATATCCTACGTTGCAGGCGATGTTTCCAACGCTTACGGGAAAGTGGTTTCTCCGTTGTGGCTGGAACGCGGACGCTTGTCCGGCACGCAGTTTACACCGGAAAAGGGTTGGGATGAGAATAAACTGGATTTCTTCCGAAGGCATATTGTTCAACTCGGGCGGTCGGGCTTGTTTGTCGTTTACGATGAACTGGTTGGCAAAGAACCGGTGGAGTGGAATTATTTGCTGCATACGGTGGAACTACCTATGGAGGTGGTTGAAGAAGAAGGCGGATTGCGCATTTTGGGTAAGAACAAGGCAAACGGAGTATCTGTAGCCCATTTGTTCTCTTCGCAGAAGATGACTTACGTACAAACGGATACCTTCTTCGTAGCTGCTGTCGATTGGAAAAAACGGCTCGGCAAGGGTCTCCCCAATCATTACCATTTCACGGCAACAACAACTCCATGCAGCAAGGCGTTTTTTCTCAATGTGATGGATGTACACGGAGAAAACCGCGCAGATGCCGTGATAAAGCGTGAAGGAAACCGCATTACAGCAGACGGATGGGTTATCGAATGTAATCTGGATGGTGAAGGTAAAGCATTCCTGCATATAGAGAATAAGCAGAACGGCGCTTCGCTGAACTTCAACTACGATTCGAACAAAGGCGCCACGACTATTGTTGATAGGGTAGATGGGAGGAAGATAGAGAAAAAGCTGGTTGATTCCTTGCCGGAGCTTGAAATATAGATTCAACTCTTGAGTTATAAGTTATGAGTAGACAATCAACCACCCTCCCCAACCCCTCCAAAAGGAGGGGCCATAACCTCCCCTTTTGGGGGAGGCAAGAGGAGAACTCATTCTTAATTTTTCATTCTTAATTCTTAATTCCTACTGTCTACTAACTACTAATTAGCATTAATTATAAAAGTCAAAAATATGGTAAAACAAATTCCAATAAGGCATCTGGCATGTTTTTCTATGCTGTGCCCCTCTATGGCCTATGCTACCGACCGTCCCAACATCATCTATATTTTCACCGACCAACAAACAGCCAACGCCATGAGTTGCACCGGAAATCCGGACTTACATACTCCCAATCTCGACCGGTTGGCAGCTTCCGGCATCATGTTCAATAACGCTTATTGCACCGCTCCGCTTAGCGGCCCTTCGCGTGCAGCCATGTTTACGGGGCACTATCCGGATGCGGTAGGATTGTCCGTCAACGGTTCACCGATGCCCGGCTCTCTCGAGGCACAAACATTGGGCACTTTAGTAAAGAACGCCGGATATGACTGTGCTTACGGCGGCAAATGGCATCTTCCTCTGCTTGATGTCCCCGACAAGGAATATGGCTTCGACAATATATACAAACATAGCGACGACGGGCTGGCGGAAGCATGCAGCGAATATCTATCGCGCAAACATAAAAACCCTTTTTTTCTGGTAGCTTCCTTTGATAACCCGCACAATATCTGCGAATATGCACGAGCCCAAAACCTTCCCTATGGAAACATCGAAACACCCGATATACGCGATTGTCCGGGATTACCTGCCAATTTCGCCAAAAACCCTTATGATGCCGATGTCATTGAAAGCGAAAGAGCAAACAACTATAATGTGTACCCAACCGCCGGTTTTACTCCCGAAGACTGGCGTATGTATCGCTATACCTATTATCGTCTGGTAGAAAAAGTGGACAAGGAAATCGGAAAGATTATTGATGCCATCGACAAGAACAATCTTTGGGAAAATACAGTGGTAATCTTCTCCAGCGACCACGGAGATGGCGTAGGCGCTCACCACTGGAATCAGAAATCCGCTTTGTATGAGGAAGTTATCAACGTACCTTTCATCGTGACATTACCCGGCAAGAAAAATGCAGGCAAGGTATTACCCCAACTCGTCAGCAATGGCGTAGACTTTTTTGCTTCCGTATGCGACTGGGCGGGTGTCGAGCTGCCCGAAGGGACAGCCGGGAAGTCTTTCCGGAAAGTTGCAGAAGAAGGAAATCCGGAGGCCTTGCATCAAGAATACGTCATCACCGAAACACGGTTTGACGGTAGCAAGACAAGAGGTTGGGTAGTACGCAGTGAACGGTATAAATATGTGCTCTACGATAAAGGGAAACATCGCGAACAACTGTTTGACATGCAGAATGACAGAGGGGAAATGAGAAACCTGGCAATGGAAAATGTATATAACCAGGAACTGCAAAAACTACGTGATACCCTTGAAAAGTGGATGAATACCTATAATATACATCCAAGCCGCCCCAAACTGCACGACGTTCCCGGAAAAAAACTACAAAGCACAAGGCAATATCGAACAGCATATAAATAAATGAACAAATCCTGACAATAACATGAGAAAGTAGTGCCTGTAACTCGTAAAAATCGCCATTCTAAAATGCTTTTTTTGTATTAAAATTGCCATTTGACAAACAAAGCGTTATCTTTGCCGGAAAGGATGAACGAGTATGGAGACAATAAAGAGAATACTTCAGGAACGGATAATGTCCAGAATTGCTCCTGGCAAGGCTGTGTTAATTTTTGGTGCACGACGTGTAGGTAAAACGGTAATGATGCGTAAAATTGTTGATGCTTATCCCGGTCGGACAATGCTGCTCAATGGTGAGGACTACGACACGTTGGCATTGTTGGAAAACCGCACCGTCGCCAATTATCGGCATTTATTGGAAGGAATCGACCTGCTGGCCATTGACGAGGCGCAGAATATCCCGCAAATCGGCAGTATTCTGAAACTGATTGTCGATGAAATACCGGGGATAAGCGTATTGGCAAGCGGTTCTTCATCATTCGACCTGCTCAACAAGACAGGTGAACCGTTAGTTGGTCGCAGTACGCAGTTTCTACTTACACCTTTCTCACAACGGGAAATCGCACAAACGGAAAAAATGCTTGAAACACGTCAAAATCTTGAATCCCGTTTGATTTACGGCTCTTACCCGGAAGTAGTAATGATGGATAATTTCGAGCGTAAGACCGATTATTTGCGCGATATTGTCGGAGCATATCTACTGAAAGATATTTTAGCTATCGACGGACTAAAAAATTCAAGCAAGATGCGCGACCTGTTACGGCTTATTGCTTTCCAGTTGGGCAGTGAGGCTTCATACGATGAGTTGGGTAAACAACTTGGTATGAGTAAAACAACCGTTGAGAAGTATCTCGACCTGTTGGAAAAGACCTTTGTCGTTTATCGTTTGGGAGCGTATTCCCGTAATCTGCGTAAGGAGGTTACGAAAGCCGGTAAGTGGTATTTTTATGACAATGGGATTCGTAACGCTATTATCGGAGCATTCTCTCCATTGGCCATTCGGCAGGATGTCGGTGCGCTGTGGGAAAACTACATCATCAGCGAGAGACGAAAAGCGAATTTCAACGAGGGACTACATAAGGAGTTCTATTTCTGGCGTACCTATGACAAACAGGAAATTGATCTTATCGAAGAGAGTTCGGATAGTCTGACAGCTTTGGAATTTAAGTGGGGAAACAAGACGCCTTCTGCTCCGAAAACCTTTCAAGAAGCATATTCTCATGCGGAATTTTACGTCGTAAACAAAGATAACTATCTGAAATTTATATAATTGGGAAAATGAAACATTCCATCCTGTGATATCAAGGCGGCATGGATGGTGGCGACTTTATCATTTGAGAAGGGCGAATTTTGGGGTGGTAATACACAGAACTGTAAATAGAAAAGACTTGAAAATATGAAATATTTCCTATATATCCTGTTGGTTGCGATTGTCCTGTTTGTTGGTTTTTGGGCAATTATTATTGTTTCTCTTTCCGGAATCGGGAAATTCTATGTTCCATTTATTTTCATTAGTGCGATTTTGTTGTTGGTATTTGCATTTTTACATATATTCCATTTTGTAGCATCAAAAAAAATGAAAAAAATCTGGTTGCTATTCTTGTCGTTAATGCTTGTGTCGTGTGCAATTTATGAAGGAAGAAACGCTTATGACAGAAGTATTTTAAGAGT
>DOZP01000267.1:0-812 GCA_003517945.1 Porphyromonadaceae bacterium
TTACCCAAATGCCTCAGCAACTCGGGCAAATGCCGGGCGGATGTAGATGAGTTGGGACTACTGTGTCATCGGTGCAACCACTGTTCCATTCCCGATTTGCAGGATAAAGCCGAAGCATTAGGCATGATGAGCATTGTTGCGGAAGGATTCACTTCGGTGATAGGGTTGATCGAAAATCGCGTGGTAGATACGGTGATCGGGGTAAGTTGCCTCGAATCGCTTGAGAAAGCATTTCCTTTACTGATCGGTAATGCCGTACCCGGAATGGCCATACCGTTGAATAGTTCGGGGTGTAAAGATACGACAGTCGATTACGGTTATGTGGAACAGGTGATCGGAATGCAGTCGGAAAAACCGGTTCACCTGTTGGATTACGACTTATTGAAATCGACTATAAAAAACTGGTTTTCTGCGGAAAATCTGAAATCCGCATTCACTGCGGCAACCGACCAGACATCGCGCGCGGCGCTGGAATGGATCAGCGGCGACGGTAAAAGATGGCGTCCGTATCTGCTGACGGCAGTCTATCAGGCGCTGAAAGAGGAGACTAAAGAGGCCATACCCGAAAAAGTGCGATCAGTGGCGATCGCCGTAGAGTGCTTCCATAAGGCGTCGCTTGTACACGATGATATTCAGGACAACGACCTGTTACGCTACGGCAAACAGACCGTAAACGCGCAATACGGAACATCCGTAGCTATAAACGTGGGTGATATGCTGCTTGGCGAAGGATATCGTTTGTTGACGCAATACGGAAACATGGAATTGATACGGGTTGCTTCGGAAGCTCATATCGCTTTGTGTAAAGGACA
>DOZP01000267.1:888-2129 GCA_003517945.1 Porphyromonadaceae bacterium
GCGGAAGGTGACCTTTCACTAAGGCGTATCCTCCGGGATTACTCCCGGGCATTGGGGATCTCCTATCAACTACAGGATGATGTGGCCGATTTTGATACGGACGAACCGCTGACGCTCAGACCGTCGGCTGTCTTAGCTGCGCTTTGTGAACAAAATGCGGACGACGGCTTTGTACATTCATTACTGCATACAGGCGATTTAAAACGGTTCCTGAATCAGCCCGGCAATCAGGCAAGGCTTCAAGATGCGCTCGATGAAGTGAAAAAGCTGGCCCGGCATTATTACAACCAAGCGTTGGAGTCGCTGAACGAACTGACCAACGTCGAACTGAAACGGTTACTTTTCCGTGTCACCAAACGGATATTGAAGTAACGGTAAACAAATAGTGTAACAGAAAAAAGAATGAAAGAAACGTTATCGGTGAAATTATTCCGGACACTGAATAAAGGCAAAAAGCTTCTGAACAAGGAAGCGCTTAGCCGTATCACCCGTTTCGTGGAATCGCAAAAAACAGATGAAGATGTTTTCGTGAATAAAAATAAAACGGCCGACCTCTATTATACAATGTTTGGCTGGTTGCTTGCCTGCGTATTACATATCCGTTTAGATCCTAAAAAGACACTCTTCTATTTGGAACAGCAGGATACGAAACAGATGGACCTGATCCATTATGCCGCATTTATCCGTTGCAGGCTTCTCCGGGAACTCCTCTCCGGAAATAAAATGAAACTTTTACTGAACAGCATATTGGTAATGCCGGTTAAAGCATTGCATGAATTTGACAGCTTTCCGCATGATGATGCCGAATCGCCATACAGTCGGTTCATCCGGTTATCACTGTTGGAAGACGCAAACCGGAAAACGGCGAATAAAAATGAAATAAAAAGAAGTCTATCGGAATATAAAGTTCCGGGAGGCGGCTACTCAAATATAAAAGGGAACGGATTTGCGGCCACCAATGCAACGGTTGCCGCATTGGCCGTATCAGGGCAATTAGACGGATATAAAGAAAACGAGGATATACGGTTTTTACAAGGATTGCAACAGGAATCGGGCGGTTTTGCCGCCGCAGCGGATTCGCCGATACCGGATTTATTGTCGACGGCAACTGCACTTTTCATGCTTCGCTGTTACAACATGCAACCGGAAATCTCTCCACTGGATTTTATTGACGCCCACTGGCTCGATTCGGGAGGTTTTTCGGCCACGCTGCTTGAAGAAACAAGTGATGTGGAATACAC
>DOZP01000267.1:2324-4801 GCA_003517945.1 Porphyromonadaceae bacterium
TCTGTTTCCGTATTTGCATTATTCATGGTCGACAAAGAAAAATACGCATCGCATATTGAGAAAGGTGTTGCCTGGTTAAAAGACACCATGCAACCTGACGGTTCGTGGGGAGACAGTATGGAAAGCCCGTCAAACATGACGGCAACGTTACTAACCTATGCATCCTTGTATGCCGTAAGCGCCCCTCCGCAGGAAACCCTACATTACCTGACGAATAAATTCGGAGGTTCAACCGACCGGCATATTATCAACGGTGTATTGAACTACTACGGCAAAGACCTGACATTTTCGGCCCCTATTCTGGTTATGTGTGCACTGGCGGGCGTGATATCAAGCTGGGATAAAATCCCCCAACTGCCTTTTGAGGTATCCGTATTACCGCAAAATCTGTTTCGTTTTTTTCAGCTTCCGGTGGTCAGCTATGCCATACCGGCACTGATTGCGGTCGGAATTCTTCTATATAAGAAAGGCCGGAAAAACCTGCTCGCTCCATTGCGTAAAGCATTTATTAATAAATCGCTGAAAGTACTCGTCAGACTGCAACCGGATAACGGCGGATTTCTGGAAGCGGCCCCTCTGACGGCTTTTGTCACAATGTGTATGTGCGGCGCCGGTTATCGTGAGCATATCGCGACACGGAAAGGAGCCGGATTCCTGATCAATACCGTTCGCGAAGACGGAGCATGGCCGATAGATACGGATCTGGCGTCATGGGTAACGGCTTTGAGCATAAGGGCCCTGGAGGGCGACCTGACGGATGAGGAAAAGCAAACGTTGGCAACTACACTGCGAGGCAATGCTTTTAAGTTCAAACATCCTTTTACCGGAGCAAAAGAAGGCGGCTGGGGATGGACCAATCTTCCGGGCGCAGCGCCCGACGCGGATGATACGGCCGGCGCACTGGTTGCGTTGCACATTCTGCTGGACGGCAGGTATTGCGAAGAAGTGGGCAAAGGAGTCGAGTGGCTTATCGCACTGCAAAACAACGACGGAGGAATGCCGACTTTCTGTAAAGGATGGGGCAAACTGCCGTTCGACCGCAGCAGTCCCGATATTTCAGCGCATACGATTTTAGCCTTCCGGCTTTGGATGAATGCGCTTCCCGGCAATTTAAAAACAGTATGCGAACGAAGTATCAGTCGGTTACTCAAATGGATGCATAAGATACAGGCGGACGACGGGTCGTGGACGCCTCTCTGGTTTGGCGATCAGGATGCAAAAGACGAACGTTCGCCGGTCTACGGTACGGCAATGACGGTAGAATACCTGGCAACATGGAATGATCCCGCCGTGCCGGAAATGAGAGAAAAAGGACTCCGCTACCTGCTTTCCGTGCAGAACAACGACGGCGGATGGGGTGGCGCAAAAGGCGTACCTTCAAAGGTAACGCTGACAGCCCGTGCATTGAGCGCCCTGGCGACATTTCAGGATCCGGTAGCCCAAATCCAAAGTCTTGGATTTGACGTTCGGAATCCCGGCATTCAAACTCCGGATTCAAACTCCGGAATTGCGGAAGCTATGAACCGTGCTTTCGACTACCTGTATCGGAAATACAAAGCCGGAGAATTACTCGCTCCCGAACCGATCGGCCTCTATTTCGCCCGGCTGTGGTATTCGGAGAAAATGTATAATATCACATTTGTACTGAATGCATTGAAAAAGTTCAAAACACACATTTAACAATCAAAAATCAATATGCAAGATTCAAATTTAAACTATACAAACATGAAAAAAGTGATTTTTATACTCGTTGCTTTCTGTACGCTGACCCTGTCGGCACAGAATAACATTCAGTGGCGCGGAACCGACCGCACCGGTATTTACAACGAAACCGGACTGTTGAAATCATGGCCCGAAAGCGGCCCTGCCTTGTCGTGGTATTACGATGGGCTGGGTGAAGGACACTCTTCGGTTGCGATCGATTCGGATAAAATATACCTGACGGGCATGACCGATAAAACCGGTTATATCTATGTATTTGACATGAACGGCAAACTGCTGAATAAAAAGGAATACGGGCCCGAATGGGCGGAAAGCTACAACGGAACACGAGGCACGGTGACCATCAACGAAGGCAAGATCTATCTTATCACCGGCACAGCCGAGATCTATTGCATCAATCAGCAAACCTTAGATGTGGTATGGAAGAAAAACTTCCTGAAGGACTTCGACGGATGTAACATCCAGTGGGGTATATGCGAATCACCGTTGATTGTGGGTGAAAAAGTGATTGCCACGCCGGGTGGCAAGGAAAACAATATCGTGGCTTTAAACAAAAACACCGGCGCCCTGATATGGAGCAGTGCTGCCGAACAAGACTCGTCGGCTTACTGCTCGCCGCTCTACATCGCCGACCAGGAGGTTCCTCAGATTGTGACCATGACCGCCAATCACATTGTGGGTATTGATGCCGCTACCGGCAAGAAACTCTGGTCGTACGTCAACCAAAACCGTCACGACGTGCATGCCAATACACC
>DOZP01000267.1:4815-8302 GCA_003517945.1 Porphyromonadaceae bacterium
TGCGCCTCACCAACGGCGGACGCAATGCGGAGCAAGTATGGTTCAATGCCGAATTAGACAACCGCATCGGCGCCATGGTGAAAGTAGGCGACTATGCCTATGGATCGGGCGATATGAATCGTTTCTGGTTCTGCGTAGACTGGAAAACAGGAGAGTTGAAATGGAAAGAACGGGGATTAGCTATGGGGAATACCATTGCCAACGAAGGGATGCTGTATTGTTATACCGACCGGGGAGATATGATACTGGCTAAGGCTACGCCCGAAAAGTTTGATATCGTAAGCAAGTTTAGCATTACGATGGGAACCGAGCAACATTGGGCGCATCCGGTTCTTTACAAAGGAATAATGTATGTACGGCACGGAAATACACTGATGGCATATAAAATCACCGGATAAAAACAGATATACAAATGAAAAAGATTTTTTTTATTTTCATTCCCTTTTTGGCACTGAACCTGTCCGCACAGGATAATATTCAATGGCGCGGAACCGACCGTACCGGTATTTATAAGGAAACGGGACTGATGAAATCATGGCCGGCAGACGGACCTGAAATGATCTGGTTCTACGACGGACTGGGAGAAGGCCATTCGTCTGTTGCGATTGCCGGCGACAAGATTTATAGTACCGGACTGGTCGACGGCAAAGGTCATCTATTCGTTTTCGACATGGAAGGTAAACTAGTAAAAAAGAAAGCCTACGGGCCGGAGTGGAACACAAGTTTCAACGGATCAAGAGCCACTCCGACAATTGATAACGGTAAAATATATCTGTACAGCGGCACCGGCAATCTGATCTGTCTGGATGAAAACAGCCTGAATGAACTTTGGGTAAAAAATATTGTGGATGATTTCAAAGGTTCCAACATACGTTGGGGAGTGAATGAGTCTCCGCTGGTGGTAGATGATAAAGTATTTATAACACCCGGAGGTCCTGAAAATAATGTGGTTGCGCTGAATAAAAATACAGGAGAGGTAATATGGTCGTGCGCCGGAGAAGGTGATTTGCCCGCATACTGTTCGCCGTTATACCTGAAAGACCAGCAAACGCCGCAGCTTGTTACGATAACCACCAAGCACATATTGGGAATAGATGTCAAAACCGGAAAAAAACTTTGGTCGTATCCCTATAACAACCAACGCAACATTCATCCGAATACGCCCGTATATCACGACAATATGTTATTGTGCGTATTCGGATATAACAAAGGTTCCATTATGCTACGGTTAAGCGACGGAGGTAATAAAGCGGAACTGGTTTGGGAAAACAAGGAATTTGATTCCAAAACGGGCGGCGCGGTGAAAATCGGCGATTATGCTTACGGTTCGGGCGATCATAATAAATACTGGTTCTGTGTAGACTGGAAAACAGGGAAAACGATGTATAAAGACAACACAATTGCTGTCGGCGCCGTAATCGCAAACGAAAACATGCTGTACTGTTACTCGGATAAAGGAGAAATGGCATTGGTCGGAGCGACACCCGAAAAATTCGACATCGTAAGTAAGTTTAGCATTACGATGGGAACCGAACAACACTGGGCGCATCCGGTTCTTTATAAAGGAATAATGTATGTACGGCACGGAAATACGCTGATGGCGTACAAGGTAAAATAACAGGTGTATGAACTTAACTAAAAAAATTATGACAATGAAAAACAAAATCGGATTTCTAATGATCATGGCAACCATGATTACAATGTTGATTGTTCCCGGTATGAAACTACAAGCGCAGGACTGGCCGCAATGGCGGGGTGCAGACCGTAACGGCGTTTCGAAAGAGACCGGTCTTAACTTAGATTGGTCAACCCAAAAGCCTCCCCTCTCCTGGGTGTTCCGGCAGGCCGGGGCCGGCTATTCATCGCCCGCTATCGTCGGAACAACCCTCTATTGCCAGGGCGCTATGAACGAAAAAGGGTTTGCATTCGCTCTGGATACAAAAACAGGCAATGTGAAATGGAAACAGGAACTCGGTACGGAATCTGTTCCGGATCGTGAAAACTGTCCGCGCGGCTCAATCACGGTGGATGGCGATAAACTATACCTGATTCGCGGCATCGGCCAACTGCACTGTCTTTCGGCTACCGACGGCAAGGTGCTTTGGCAAAAAGATTTCACGTCGGATTTCAACGGTAAATACATGTCGCGCTGGGGATATAGCGAGTCTCCTCTGATTGACGGTAATCTGGTTATCTGTACGCCCGGCGGCAGTGACGGAACAATGGTTGCGCTCGACAAAAACACCGGCGCCGTGGTTTGGCGAACCAAGGAATGGACGGATGAGGCAGGCTACTCCTCTCCGATCGTTGCCGAAGTCGACGGGGTACGGCAATATATTCAACAAGCGGCAAAAGGCGTAGCAGGGGTATCGACAGACGGAAAGATATTATGGAAAGTTGATATTGAAGGTTACCGGACGGCTGTTATTCCTACTCCGATCTACGATGATCATCTCGTTTATGTTACGGCCGGTTACAATGCCGGTTGCACTTGCATCCGGCTGATCAAAGAGGGTGACGGCATGAAAGCCGAAACCGTTTATGCCAACAAAAACATGATCAATCAGCACGGAGGGGTGGTGTTGATGAATGGCCACATCTACGGTCATTCGGATGCTTCCGGTTGGACCTGCCAGAACCTGAAGACAGGAGAAAAAGTTTGGAGTCAACGAAACAAGGAAGGGGCTGCCAGAGGCGCCACGCTTGGTGTCGACAACCGCCTGCTTCTGCTCGACGAACGCTCGGGAATGCTTGCCGTGGCAGAGGCTTCGCCGGAAGGATGGAAAGAAGTGAGTACGATGGCATTTCCGGAACGTACCCAAATGCAGACAACGGACAATATGATCTGGGCGCATCCGGTCATTGCCGACGGTAAACTTTATCTGAGGGATCACGACCTGTTATTTTGTTTTGATTTAAAGAAGTAATATCTTTATAGTCTGTTTGAATTTTAAAAGATTCAAACAGACTTTTAATCATTTAAAATAAACCGTGTAATGAAACAAATAGTGATATTTTGCCTGCTGTTGTTTGTCGCATATACCCTTCCTGCTCAAGATGTTGAGTGGCGTAACGACCGCACGGGCATATACAATGAATCCGGCTTGATGAAATCCTGGCCGGCTTCAGGCCCTGAACTATTGTGGCATTATGACGGATTAGGAAAAGGCTTTTCGTCAGTATCCATCAGCCTAGAAAAACTGTTTGTAACCGGATACCACGAAGGCAAAGGCTATCTGTATGTACTCGGTATGGATGGCAGGCTTCTGAATAAAGTGGAATATGGGGCAGAGTTCGACAATAGCTATACCGGTGCGCGCAGTACAGTGATTCCCAATGATGGCAAGTTATATATTGCAAGTGGTATGGCCGAACTGTTTTGTTACGACATGCAATCGTTACGATTGTTGTGGAAAAAAAATTATGCACAAGATTACGGGGGAGAAAATACCAAACATGGATGGAACGGGCCTCCGCTGATTATAGG
>DOZP01000267.1:8463-10466 GCA_003517945.1 Porphyromonadaceae bacterium
TGCTATGGTCGCACCCACATACCAACCGGTTCCAGGAACATCCCAATACACCGGTATACAGTAACAACCGGTTGCTGTGTACAAGTAGTTACGGTAAAGGAACGGAGATGCTGGAACTGACAAATGGCGGCAGGAATGTATCGAAAGTTTGGGGGATGCCGGAGATGAGCCATAAGACGGGACATGTAATGAAATCTGGCGATTATGCCTATGGGTCGGGCGAACGGATGAACTGGTACTGTGTGGATTGGCAGACGGGAGAAACTATGTATACCGACCGCACACTTGGCGCCGGAACTATTATTGCAGCAGATGGCTTGTTGTACTGCTATTCCGAAAAAGGAGAAATGGCGTTAGTAAAACCCAATCCCGAAAAATTTGAAATCATCAGTAAATTTTCCATTACGCTCGGCACCGAACAGCATTGGGCACATCCGGTGATTTACAAAGGAGTATTATATGTGCGGCACGGAGATACGCTGATGGCGTATAAAATAAAATGAACCCTTTATCAATGTTTATGTGCAGAAAAGTTGGAGATGGAGTCGTTTGGCTCAAAGAAACAAATAGAAATAATGCAGAAATTCATTGATGAGTTTACTGAGAAAAAATCAGCAGATTCATTAAAACTATTAATTGATTTAAGAAAGGATTTAAGAGAAGAATTAGATTTAGAGAAAGTTCCCGATGTCTTTAAATTTTTACGAGTTAATAATAAATAATTGAGTTGTGGCAAAAATAACAGTAAAAGACACAGATATAGTGGTTTACAAAAAAGAGCAGGAGGATTACATTTCGTTAACCGATATTGCCAAAGTGCGTGATAATCGTAGTGAAGTGGTCATTCAAAATTGGATGCGTACCCGAATGACGATTGAATTACTCGGACTTTGGGAAACACTTTATAATCCAACTTTTAAACACATCGAATTCGATGTGTTTAAAAGTCAAGCAGGATTAAATGCTTTTGTACTTTCGCCTACACAATGGGTCGAAAAAACAAATGCAATTGGCTTGGTGGTAAAAGCAGGGCGTTATGGTGGAACCTTCGCTCATAGAGATATTGCTTTTGAGTTTGCCTCATGGATTTCAGTCGAATTCAAACTGTACTTAGTTAAAGAATTCCAACGCCTCAAAGAAGAAGATCAAAAAGCAATTGGCTGGAACGCCAAACGTGAATTGTCGAAGATAAACTACCATATTCACACCGATGCCATTAAGCATAACCTTATTCCTGCCGAACTCACATCGCAGCAAACTTCGGTAATTTACGCTACCGAAGCTGATGTTCTGAATATGGCGCTCTTCGGTATAACGGCTAAAGAGTGGCGTGAATCCAATACTAACCTAAAGGGTAATATGCGCGATTATGCCACAATTAACGAATTGATATGTCTCTCGAATATGGAGAATCTGAATGCTGTATTCATTAACGAAGGGCTTTCACAGCGCGAACGGTTAATCAAATTAAATCTGATAGCCATTCAGCAAATGCGGGTATTAGCAGATGTGAAAGATAGAAAATTATTAAAATAATTCTAATCCAGATAAATGAGTTTAATAAAAAATAAAAAGACAGTAACAATAATCACCATTTTAACGGTATTCATTTATGCCGGTGTTCTTATCGGGTGGCATTTATACACACCTATGGAAAATCTCTCTATCCAGGCTCCCGGTGCGGATAACCGTCCCGAAGGATTGGCCAGGACGGCCAATGATGTGGTGATCGGAGAATTTTTTATGACGTATGATGAAGACGGCTCCGGGGCGGATATAAAGGACGGATTATCGGAAAAATGGAGTAATTTTCGCGGCGAAAATTCAAAGAATATCATTCTAACATCCGATAAAATCAATATTTCTGCGGAAGATTTTCCGATACAGTGGAGTGTGGAAACAGGTGAAGGGCATGCAGCCCCGGTAATTTATAACGGCAAAGTGTATTTGCTGGATTACAATGAACAATTAAACTCCGACGCATTACGTTGTTTTTCGCTTGA
>DOZP01000118.1:0-2638 GCA_003517945.1 Porphyromonadaceae bacterium
GTTCCGAACGCGACACGATTTCTCCTACTTCCTGTTCCGCATTAGCAATCTTCTTTTCTGTCTCTTTATTTGCCATAATATTTGATGTTTATATATTTTTTTATTAATGTATATGTATTATTTCAGCGTGCAAAATTAGTTTTTTTTGTTGGAATAATGCACAATTAGTCGGATATTTTTTATATTTGTCGAAAGAAGTCGTTTAGAGGGGATAGGAGGATCTATGATAATAAATAAGTTATCCGCATTGAATTATAAGAATTTAGGGCAGGCTGAAGTGGTTTGTTCCGTTAAGACAAACTGTTTTTTCGGTAATAATGGTATGGGAAAAACAAATTTGTTGGATGCGATTTTTTATCTGTCTTTTTGCAAAAGCCATACCCATACTCCCGACAGCCGGATCATACGGAAAGGGGAAGAGTTATGTGTGCTGCAGGGAACGTATGATTATAATGGAAAGGAAGAAGATATTTTCTGTGCCATAAGGTGTAACCAGCGTAAACAGTTTAAACGGAACAAAAAGGAATACGAGCGTTTATCCGAGCATATCGGGTTATTGCCTCTTGTGATGGTTTCTCCGGCGGATTCGGACCTGATAAGGGGCGGGAGTGATGAACGCAGACGTTTTATTGATATGATTATTTCACAACATGACAAACAGTACCTTAATTCCCTGATACAATATAATAAGGCGGTGATGCAGCGTAATGCGCTGTTACGCGAGCGCCGGAATGACGCTTCATTATATGATGTTTTTGAAATGCAGATGGGACTATATGGGCTGCAAATCTACGAAAAGCGTAAGGTGTTTGTAGATAGTCTGATCCCGGTTTTTAATGAGTATCATCATCTGATCTGCAGTTCGGAAGAGGAGGTTGGGTTAAGCTATGATTCCCAGTTGCCGGATCATGATTTCATGAAATTACTGAGAGAAACAAGGGCTAAAGACCAACTGCTGGGATATTCGTCGGCGGGTATTCATAAAGATGATATGGAAATGACGCTTGATGGTCAGTTGATGCGCCGTATCGGTTCGCAGGGACAAACTAAAACGTACCTGATCGCGTTGAAACTGGCGCAGTTTTCATATATGTCTTCCATTGGTATAACGAAACCCATCTTACTCCTGGATGATATATTTGACAAGCTGGATGCGGAAAGGGTTGAAAAGATAATAGGCCTGGTGAGCGGCGATCGTTTCGGTCAGATATTTATAACGGATACAAACCGTAAATACCTGGATCGTATTCTTGAGGCGATAGGTCAGGATTATTCCTTATTTAAAGTAGAACAGGGAGATGTTTGTTTGATGGAAAATAAAACCGGTTGATTTTATGATACGTAGAAAGACAGTTCGTTTAAATGAAACTTTGCGGTTGTTTTGGAAAGATAATCCGGAACTGTATCACAAAATGCTTGAGGCGCGTGTGCAGCGTCTGTGGAGGGAATTGTTCGGCCCTTCCATTGCCGCATATACAACGAATGTATATGTTAAAAACAGGGTTCTTTATGTATTCATGACCTCTTCTGTCGTGCGCAGTGAGATGTTATCTATGAGGAAGCGCTTAGTGATTGTGCTGAATCAACATGCCGGTTCGGAGGTGATTGATGATGTGGTGATACGATAGTATCTTCAGTGAGGATCATTGTCATTTTTTTGTCATGTTTTTCTGTGGGGATATGTTCTATCAACCGGAATCCGAAGCATAAGCCTATAATGGGTTTTTCCGTTTCGGATAAAAATCTGTCATAATATCCTTTACCGCGTCCCATACGGTTGAGGTTGCGGTCAAAAGCTATTCCCGGTACGATGAAGAGATCTATCTTTTCCGTAGTTATTTCTTCCGACCGTATGGGTTCCCGTATGCCGAAAACGCCCGTAGTCGTATCTTCTTTTCCGGTATATGAATAAAACCGGAGATCTTTACCGGAAATGACAGGTAGCGCTATTTTCTTTTTCTGATACCACTCTTCTATCAGTGAAACGGTTTCTACTTCACCTTTTATGGAGTGGTATAATGCTATGCAGTTTGCTTCCTGAAATGCTTTCGTTTGTATAAGGCGACGACATATCTTTTGCGAAAAACAGGCTGCCGTTTCGTCTGATAAAGATTGTTTAAGCCTGTTTATTTCTTTTCTGACAAGTTCTTTTTCATTGATCATACGATCCTGAAATTTCAGGTTTCCATTTGCCGTCGTTTATCACTTCAATTGCTTTATGCAATGTCTCGTCGTCTTGCAGGAATATAGGATAGAAGCCTTCATTGTCAAAGAAGTTACGGACTATATAGGCGTATAGCTGCCTTTCTATCAATTCTTTGGATATATTTATCAATGTGGGGCGTTTTTTTATACCCTTTGTAGCGGCGTAATCGGTAAATTCGTATAACAAAGGTTGCTGTTGCAGGTATTCGTAGAGCTCCCGGTAATTACCGAATAATTTCAGTTTGTCGTTGTTTTTGTCGGAATAGATGAGCGAGAACTGATATAAGACGCCTGTATTTATGATATTGGAATAATAAGAGGTGATACCTGTCGTGTCGCGTGGGATGAATATGTCGGGCATTACGCCTCCTCCGCCAAAGACAGGGCGTCCGCCGATTGTCCTGAACTCAAGCGAATCAATCATTTTGATACT
>DOZP01000118.1:2672-5403 GCA_003517945.1 Porphyromonadaceae bacterium
TATTCTTTCTGGATGCAACGTCCGGAAGGGGTGTAATAGCGTGCTACGGTAAGCAACAGTTCCGACCGGTCGCTCAAATCAAGTTTTTGCTGTACAAGACCTTTTCCATACGAGCGTCTTCCGATAATGGTTCCCCTGTCATTATCCTGGATGGCTCCGGAAAATATTTCGCTCGCGGATCCTGATAATTCGTTGATAAGTACAACAATGGGAGCCTCCTGGCAGCTTCCTTTACCATTGGAGTAGCTATCCATACGAGGGTATGAACGTCCTTCCATATATACAATCAGACTTCCTTTTGATAAAAATTCGTTGATGACATGGATTGCCGATTCCATATAGCCTCCCGGATTATCGCGTAAGTCAATGATAAATCCCTGGGCTCCCTGTTGTTTAAGTTTGGCGATTGCCGTGATGAACTCCTGGTAGGTAGATCTTGAGAATTTGGTTATTTTAATGTAACCCGTATTATCATTTACTTTGTAGGATACATCTACGGAGTAATTTGGGATATCGCCGCGCATAAGTTCGAATTCGGTTAGTTCTTCCGAGTCTCCGCGTTTTATTCCAAGTCTGACTTTACTGTCTTTCGGTCCGCGTAACAGTTGCATGATTTTTGTCGTTCCGATCTTCAGGCCGGCGACTATAGAGTCATTGACTGTAATAATCCTGTCAAACGGCATTAATCCCGCTTTTTCGGCCGGACCGCCGGATATGACACTGATGACAAGAATCGTATCGGAGTCCATGTTGAATTGTATACCTATGCCACTGAACGAAGCTTCGAGGTCTTCTTTCGCAGCTTCCACATCTGAAGCCGGAATATAAGATGAATGCGGATCCAGTTTACTTACAATATTATTGACGGCGCTTTCGGTCAGATGATTGATATCGACCGTATCAACATAGTTATGGTTGATCACGTCGAGCGCTTCGTTAATTTTGTTTTGCCCTGAACGCAGGGCTTTAAATTGCGGCCCCATGGTCCGGTAATATTTGCCTATATAGAAGCCAAGTATCAGACTAACGACGATTAGTAGTACTACCCATATTAAGTACCTGTTTTTTTTCATTTCAAATGTGGTGTTATTGTTTTATGTTATTGATTCTATGTAATTTACAGTGACTCCTGCACGTTTAAGGAGTTCAACACCTTCTTCCGTATGATAATTTTCATAGAATACGACTCGTTTTATTCCTGCCTGTATGATCAGTTTTGCACATTCAATACAAGGTGAAGCGGTGATGTAAATGGTAGCTCCTGCGCTGTTATTGTTGGATGCCGCCACTTTGGTAATTGCGTTTGCTTCGGCGTGAAGAACATACGGTTTGGTTTTATTGTTCTCATCTTCACATATATTTTCAAAGCCGGCCGGTGTTCCGTTGTATCCGTCGGAAATAATCATCTGATTGTTTACAATCAAAGCTCCTACCTGCCGCCTTTTGCAATACGAATTTTCTGCCCATATTCTGGCCATTCTAAGGTATCTTTTGTCAACGTCCAGTTGTTTTTTTTCTTTTTCCGTCATAGTTACAACTCAAATAATGCTTTTTCCGAAAATCTTAAATTTAGGGGGTTGCAAAAATACTAAAAAAAGAAGTAAGGGCCGTATAAAAAAATATAAAAATCTCATCACCTTTTTATCTTGTTCCGGGCAAGTCCGTTTCGTTGCAATAATGCTTCGATCGTTGGTTGCTGACAGCGGAACCGGATATACAGTCGGTTGGGATCGTCTATGTCGCCTTTGCTGAGGATATTATCATAAAATGATGTCGCTACGGCCTTACTGAATATTCCGGCTTCTTTAAAAGCGGCAAAGGCATCCGCCTCAAGTACTTCCGCCCATTTGTATCCGTAATATCCGGCTGCGTAATCTCCTCCGGAAAATACATGGCCGAAAGAAGTGCTCAATAATGTATTCGGCACTTCCGGCAATACAACGGAAGGCGCCCATGCTTCTTTTTCAAATGCTTCAAAATTCTGATCGAACGGTTCCGTAATACTATGCCATGCCATGTCCAACAGACTGAAACTAACCTGTTGGCAACATTTATATCCGATATTAAAGTTGGTTGCGTCAACTAATTTCTGCACGATATAGGCCGGCATTTTTTCCCCGGTTTCATAATGCACGGCAAACTGGTCTAAAAATTCTTTTTCCTTCAGCCAGTTTTCCATAATCTGCGACGGTAATTCTACAAAATCCGGTTTTACGTTTGTTCCGGAAAGGCTTTCATACATACATTTACTTAACATCCCATGGAGTCCGTGCCCGAATTCATGCAGTAGGGTTTCCACTTCCGAATAGGTTAAGAGGGATGGCCTTGTTTCCGTCGGACGGGCGAAATTCATGACGATCACTACATGCGGACGATGATCTTTTTCTTCTTCGTCGATATACTGTTCCTGAAAACTATTCATCCATGCTCCGGACATTTTACTCGGGCGTTGCAGGAAATCAGTGTATAGCACAGCGATATAGTTTCCTCTTCTGTCAAATACTTCATATGCATTTACGTCTTCATTATATACCGGTATTTTTTTGTTTTCACGGAATGTCAGTCCGTATAGCTTCGTTGCAAGGCTGAATACGCCTTGCCTTACGCGTTCGAGTTCAAAATAGGGGCGCGTCATCTCGTCGTTGATTTTAAAATGGCGGTTTTTTACTTTTTCCGAATGGTATGTCCAATCCCAGGGCATCACGGTAAATTCATCCACATTTTCAACTCC
>DOZP01000160.1:0-2462 GCA_003517945.1 Porphyromonadaceae bacterium
TTTCCCTGACTTTCCAGCTTTTGAACCAATTTGTGGAGTATATAAAGCGGTATAAATCCAAATATGCCGAACGAACAATCTATTAATTGCCAATAGAACGGAATATTGCGTACTACTCCACAAATAAGGGCGGTGGGTATGACGCCTGCGCACATGATCATGCTCCAGTAGATAATCCATTTGTTTCGTATGGGTTGGCGGTAGAGGCCGATAAAGGCGACGGCGATCATGATGTGGGCGAAAGCCAGCCAGTCTGTTCCGTACAGCAGGAACGGGTAGTGTTCTTTCGTATGTTTCACTCCTTCGTAAATCCATGCCATCCACCCTTGTAGTCCGGTATAGGAAGAAGCCGGTAGTTCGGGAGATACGCCTATTATTTTACAAATAATTTCTAACTCCGTTTCCAGCGGAAATGCGGTTAGTCCGCTTCCTATAAGCGCTATGATGAAAAATAATACGAGTAACCTGATTTTAAGCAGTAACTGCTTTTCTTTTAATTTGTTGTCCATAATAATTAATGTTAGGAAATTTCGCGGTTTTCATCTGAATTTGCATCATCCTGTTTGTAGAAATTGATTTTTCTTGAAACAAACATGATCACGCCGAGAATCACAAATAGTCCGATGCTTCCGATCAACAGGGCGATGTCTTCGAGCTGCAGGATTACGAACAGGAATATATATAAACCACATAACAAGGCCGCCAGTATGCCTGTCTGGGTCTTGTTTTTGAATATACTGTACGTATAAGCGGTTATCAATCCGATTGTGGCGATACTTGCAATCAGGTATGCAATTGTGAAGTTTATCTGTTCGGAGATGGACAGCAGCAGACTGTAAAACAG
Source organism: Porphyromonadaceae bacterium (assembly GCA_003517945.1). Lineage (GTDB taxonomy): Bacteria > Bacteroidota > Bacteroidia > Bacteroidales > Tannerellaceae > Tannerella. The sequence continues at coordinate 845 of DOZP01000160.1, forward strand.
TATTAATGCTATTCCTACCAATAGATATTGGAGCGGATGGATTTTCTTTTTGGTAAGTATTTCGACAAAAAAGAATACGACAAAGGTGAGTGCGATAAACATCAATGCATATTTGGCGGAACGTGTATTCTGCTGGTAATGGTCGACGGTATCGACCAGATTTACACCGAAATAGCTGTCGTTGAATGAGTCATAACTGTATGCGTCGGTCCATACTTCGGGTATATTGCGGTTAAAATGGAGAATATTCCAGTTTGCCGTAAAACTTTCCCCTATATGGGAATCGGGGCTGAAACTTCCGATAAAGCCCGGTGATTTCCAGTCTCCGGCTACTTCTACCTGTGTATTCTTTCCGACAGGGATAAAGCCGATGCTGCTACTGCCGTTCAGATTGATTCTACCCTGAAATGTAAAGGCGCCTTTTTCGTATAATTCTTTTAAGCCGGGTATGGCCATGATCAGTTGTTTTTCATTGTCATAATAGGAGCCTCCGGCTTCAATATCCAGCGGCGAATTGTCGAATTTGAAATCTACCTGGCTACTAACGCCTTTCAGGTCCGATAATCCAAGAGTCAGGTATGCTTTATCCCACTGGAAATTATATTTTGCAGTATCTTCTTCGCTGAGTATTCTGAATGTACCGCTGATATTTATATCGCTTTTGTATAGGATGGTTTTATAGATCCCGTAATGTTTTTCTTCCGGGAACAGTTGTGTTTTAATATTTAACTGTTCCGGTGCGATATGAAGTATATGACTTTCGTATGTGATTTTTTCGCGTTTTTCCGTTTTGTTTTCTTTTGTCTCAATCATTTCCGTTTCCGTTTTTGTCTTCAGGTAAGGAATGGACAGGATGGGGCCGCACAGGGTTTGCGAATCGCTCCACTTGTTATTGATGGTCTCGATTGTTTCCAGACTTCTGTCTTTACGTTCGTCGATGAGGTTCAGGATCATGCTTTGGGGTATAAGTAGCAGTAATACCAATGCTCCGATGATAAAACTCTTGAAAGTAAGTGATTGTGTGAATTTTTTAGACTTTGTTGTTTCCATCATTTATGTTGTTTTAAAAGTTTTTTGAATTGCAACGTTTTTGGATAATAAAATTATTTAATCAATTTTTCGAGCGCGTCCAGATGTTTTTTAAAGCTGTCTTTACCTGATTCCGTGATCATATACCTGGTATTTGGCTTTCGTCCGATAAACTGTTTGGCGGATTGTATGTATCCGATATTTTCCAGCGCCTTCAGGTGACTGGCCAGATTTCCGTCGGTTAGTTCCATCAACTGTTTCATGGTGTTGAAATCGGCTGATTCGTTTACCGACAGGATGGACATGATCCCCAATCGTACGCGACTGTCAAATGCCTTATCCAATGCTGAAATGATATTTGTCATCTTATTTTGTTTTTCTCATGCCTGAAATACATGATCAATCCGAAGATGATATGAAAAAGACCAAACCCTGCCGCCCATAAACAGAGAGCCGGCCCGGTGAATAAAAGTGATAACAACCCAAGTATCACTTCAATTATTCCCAGATAGTTTAATTCGGGAAATGTATACCTGGACGTATTAACGAGTCCGATTCCGTAGAATAGTAATGTTGCGGAACAAACGAT
>DOZP01000160.1:2478-3162 GCA_003517945.1 Porphyromonadaceae bacterium
CGGAAGTAGTATGCTGTATGCCGCGCGCCTTGTTGCGCTGCCGAATAATGATTCATGATTGGTTTTCGCTTTTTTCCAGCAAAAAAATGTAATCACACCCACTGATAAGCATAATACAATCAGTGCATCGGCAAGCAGTATCGTCATTCTTTGCGTCGGATTGTATTCACTTCCGAAGAAACCGTTTAGGAAAAGATGGGCGAAAATGGCTCCCGCAACAGCGAATAATCCGGCAAATACAATAGATAATCCGTTGAAGGATAAAAATTTGGATGATTTTTCCATCATTTGCCGGATTGCTTTTATATCTTCTATTTCTTTGTTCATGACATTTAATTAAAAAGTACTTTGTGATGCAAAGTTAGTGCAAATTTTTGGATTACAAAGCATATTGTATTTTTTTTCAACAAATTTCGGTTGGAATCATCGGCTCTTTCCGGTATTGGTCATGGATTGAATAATTTTCAGAAAGCAATGGGTATCATTTAATCGTATCTGCTTTTGTTTGATTTTCTTTGGTGAATTTGCATGCTGTAAGCAATTGACTATTAGTGTATTTTGTGTGAATAGATTAAATGGTGCAGCAAAAAAATAATAATTTATTTGGGGATTTGAAAAAAAACTGTACTTTTGTAACCGAAAACAGTTGAAAAATGAGAAATTATTATAATACATATTTTTATT
>DOZP01000160.1:3198-4717 GCA_003517945.1 Porphyromonadaceae bacterium
ATTAAAATATAAAAGTCCTGCCGTAAGACGGTGGGACTTTTTTTTGACGGATTCGGACGTAACAAGATTTAAAAACAGAGGATATAAAATGAAAAAAGTAGCTATTCAGGGGATTTCGGGATCGTATCATGATGTGGCGGCCCATCATTATTTTGAAGGAGAAGATATTGAGATTATCGGATGTCATTCGTTCCGGGATGTCATTAAACAGATACGTGATGACGCGTCGGTGATAGGTCTTATGGCCATAGAAAACACGATAGCCGGCAGCCTGTTGCAAAATCATGAACTGATCCGGCAAAGCGAATGTTCAATAATAGGAGAGTATAAACTGCGTATATCCCATTCGTTGGCGGCTTTGCCGGGAACGGAGTTGCCGGATGTAAAAGAAGTGAACTCACATCCCATTGCTTTGATGCAATGCGCTGAGTTTCTGGAAACGCTGCCCGGGATTAAAGTTGTGGAAAAGGAGGATACGGCGATGAGCGCCAAGTGGATTGCGGAAAATAAACTGCGCGGCCATGCTGCCATATGCGGCAAAGCTGCTGCCGGAATATACGGGCTTGAAGTGCTTGCCGAAGGTATTGAAACAAATAACCGTAATTTTACCCGTTTTCTGGTTCTTGCGGATAAGTGGAACGCGGAAGATGTCATGCAGGGTGTAAAAAGGAATAAATCATCACTTGTATTTGCATTGCCTCATACGGCCGGAAGCCTTTCAAAGGTATTAACCATTCTCTCCTTTTATGATATGAACCTGAGTAAAATTCAGTCGCTTCCTATTATCGGAAGGGAGTGGGAATATTTATTTTATATCAATCTGACGTACTTGGATTATACCCGGTATAAACAAGCGTTAGATGCGATCATGCCATTAACAAAAGATTTAAAAATTTTAGGTGAATATGCAGAAGGAAAACAAAGTGTATAATATCCGTCCCGCCGACCGCATCGGTTGTGTTGATGAATATTATTTTTCGAAGAAACTGAAGGAAATAGCGGAAATGAATGCTGCGGGTAAGGATGTTATCAGCCTGGGAGTCGGAAGCCCGGATATGCCTCCTTCCGGACAGGCGATAGCGACTTTTTGCGCTGAAGTACAAAAGGAGGACGTGCACGGTTATCAACCTTATACAGGTATACCGGCCTTGCGTGAAGGATTTGCGTCATGGTATAGCAGATGGTACGGAGTGGAACTGGATCCGGCAACGGAAATACAGCCGCTGATCGGTTCGAAAGAGGGTATATTACATATCTCTATGGCATTCCTGAATCCGGGGGATGGCGTACTGGTGCCGAATCCCGGATATCCTACTTACACATCCGTAAGTAAATTGGTTGGTGCGGATATGGTTACTTATCACCTGGATGAGAAAAACGGATGGTATCCTGATTTCGGGGAACTGGAGCATTTGCTGGCGGAAAGGCGGAAGGAAGGAAAACCGGCTGTAAAATTGATGTGGGTAAACTATCCCAATATGCCTACCGGTGCGGATGCAAGTATCGGGTTGTATGAAAA
>DOZP01000160.1:4737-5778 GCA_003517945.1 Porphyromonadaceae bacterium
ATACTCAATGATAACCCGCTGAGTATTTTGAGTATTCAGGGAGCCAAGGAAGTTTGTATAGAGTTGAATTCAATGAGTAAATCGCATAATATGCCCGGATGGCGTATGGCTATGCTTGCTTCGAATGCCACATTTGTTCAATGGGTGCTCCGGGTAAAAAGTAATATTGACTCCGGACAGTTCAGACCGATGCAATCCGCAGTGGTTGAGGCGCTGAAAGCCGGAAAGGACTGGTATGACGGAATGAACGGCATTTACCGGAAGCGCCGGGAGTTGGCCGGGCAAATAATGGACATATTAGGTTGCGCTTATGAGCGGAAACAGGTCGGTATGTTTTTGTGGGGCAAGATTCCGGATTATATGGGGAGTGGTGAAGTTCTGGCGGATAAAGTCCTTCGTGAAGCCAATGTTTTTATAACGCCCGGGTTTATTTTCGGGAGTGCGGGCGACCGGTATGTCCGGATATCGCTTTGTTGTAAGGAACATGTGCTGGAAAAAGCGATAGAAAGAATAAAACAATGTATACTTGAAAACTGAAGCTNNTGAAATTTAGAATGATATTACAAAAAACAATGATATGAAAAATTTAGAATTACAGTCGATTTTATTGCCGGGTGTGGATGGAAAACGTCCGTTGGTTATAGCCGGCCCATGTAGTGCGGAAACGGAAGAACAGGTCTTGAGCGCGGCGAAAGCGTTGTCTTCAAAGGAAATAAAAATTTTCAGGGCGGGAATCTGGAAACCGCGTACAAAACCGGGAGGCTTCGAAGGGGTTGGTTCGATAGGATTGCAATGGTTGAAACGGGTAAAGGAAGAGACCGGTATGTATGTAGCGACTGAGGTCGCAACGCGTGATCATGTGTTCGAATCCCTGAAGGCCGGAATTGATCTTTTATGGATAGGGGCCCGCACGGTGGCCAATCCTTTCGCCGTGCAGGAAATAGCGGACGCATTGCAGGGTGTTAATATTCCGGTATTGATTAAAAACCCGGTTAATCCGGATCTTGAATTATGGGTAGGCGCTATTGAGCGTATCTATGG
>DOZP01000160.1:5799-6047 GCA_003517945.1 Porphyromonadaceae bacterium
CGGAATTTACCGTTGTGGCATATACCGATAGAGCTTCGCCGCCGTTACCCGAATCTTCCTATCTTGTGCGATCCGAGCCATATCGGCGGTAAAAGGGAGCTTGTAGCGCCGTTGTGCCAGCAGGCAATGGATCTTAATTTTGACGGTTTGATCATAGAAGCGCATTGTCATCCCGAAGAAGCATGGAGTGATGCCGGCCAGCAAATCACACCGGATGTATTGGATTATGTACTGAACCTTCTTGTGAT
>DOZP01000160.1:6086-7256 GCA_003517945.1 Porphyromonadaceae bacterium
TGGCGAAACGTATGCGTATATCGCGTGAGATCGGTATTTATAAAAAAGAGCATAACATGCCGATCCTGCAGACGCCCCGTTATGGTGAAATACTTGATAACCGTACAAAAATGGGGACTTCGATGGATTTGAATCCTGACTTTGTGAAAAAGATATTAAGTGAGATTCATGAAGAATCCGTGCGTCAGCAAATGGTGATCATGAACAAGTAAATTAAAATGACATATTTCGTCCAAGCGTGTTAATTATAAAATTTTTGTACGTATGAAAATATTGATTTTAGGTGCCGGGAAGATGGGATCCTTTTTCACGGATTTGCTGAGTTTTGAACATGAAGTAGCTGTGCTTGAGAAAGATCCGAAACGGATGCGTTTTATTTACAATGCGATCCGGATGCAGTCGCCCGAGGAAATAAAGGATTTTGCGCCGGAACTCGTTATTAACTGTGTGACACTGAATTATACCATTGATGCATATAAATGGGTGCTTCCGTATCTGAATCCGCGTTGTATCATTTCGGATATAGCTTCCGTAAAAAATGATTTAAAAGAATTTTATGCCACATGCGGTTTGCCGTATGTATCGACACATCCGATGTTCGGACCAACGTTTGCTAATCTGTCCAATCTGGCAGAAGAGAATACTATTATTATTTCGGAAGGCGATCACCTGGGTAAGGTGTTTTTTAAGGATCTGTATAATAAGCTGAAAATTAATATATTTGAATATACATTCGAGGAACATGACAAGGTCGTGGCCTACTCGCTGGGAATTCCGTTTGCTTCTACGCTTGTCTTTGCCGCAACGATGGTGCATCAGGATGCTCCCGGTACGACATTCAAACGTCACATGAAAATTGCACGGGGACTTTTGTCGGAAGACGACTATCTGTTGACTGAAATCCTGTTTAATCCGCGTACGCCCCGGCAAATAGCGCGTATTCAGGAAAAATTATCGGCATTGCAAGAGATGATTGCCGCCAGAGATACGGTCAGGATGAAAGAATTTTTAGCGGATATAAGGAAGAAAATAGAGTAATCCGGAACTTCCGGAAGGGCTTTTTTCTCAGAAGATCGGCGCTTTTATTCCGAAATAGAACCCGCCTTCTCCCATTTTGTTGATCGCATAACTGCAATTGAGTATGATATCGTAGTAAGTTACAAGGTCAAG
>DOZP01000160.1:7351-9526 GCA_003517945.1 Porphyromonadaceae bacterium
TCGGAAGAACCTAACCGGAAGATCTTTTTGGGCATGACAAGGAAGCGGATATCATTGTTCAGGATTGCATGGTGTTGTCCGTCAATTACGTAATAGTCATATCCGGTAATGTTTTTCTCTTCGTATCCGACATGGCGGTCGTATATGTATGCATGTTTATTTTTAAATGTGGCGCCGGTGTTCAATCTTGAACTCCAGAACCATCGCGGGAAAAATTCTTCGTAATATTGCAGTCTGAGATTTAGTTCTCCGTAGAAGAAACACATTTTATCAGCCGTCATGCCTGTTATTTCCGTACCGACGTAGTATCCTTTGGTGGGATATGTGATATAGTCACGGTGTTCGTAACTATATTTGTAGGACAGCATGAACGTATGATCGGTTAAATGATCGGTTCCCCGGTAATCTTTGTTTATTTTCAGCACGGTATCATTCAGATCAACTCTTTTATATCCTGCATCAACGGAATGGGTATTTCGTATGCCCGGCCTGTATGTATAGTTGACGACGCTTTCGAATGTTCTGTCCAGAAAACGGTCCGGATTTTTTATATATACCACCTTGTTATCTTCCGAACGGATGTTTATTGTCTTGTTATATAGGGCGCTGACACTGAATCCCAGCATTTTGGTGCGCTTTTTATCTAAAGCAATGTTGGAATAAGCCAATCTTAGTCCTTTTTCAAACCCAAAGTAATGACTTGCCGTAATTTTGTGGTTCATTCCGAAAACATTGTAAACACGTAATCCCCATCCGATGGTTATACGGCTAAAGTCTTTTTCATGCAGCCAACTGCTTAGGTTGCGGTCTTCAAGTTTGATACTTACCTGTGGCCAGTAATACCATCTTTCTTCCACACGGATGGTGACGATGCAGGAAATATAATCCGCTCTGTTAAGCGTGTCCGGAATATAGTCGATATATACATAGTTGAATAAAGAAGTGTTATTCAGGTGTTCGGTTGCAACGGTCAGTTGCGGCACAAGTTGGTCTTCCGGCATGATATCTCCTTTCCGGAAGGGTAGTTCCCGCAGGATGGTAAAATCCTTTGTTATTTTGTTTCCGGATATACGAATATCAGCTATGCAGATGTCTGATGCCAACAGATTCCCGCACATAGAGAGTGCCAGAGAAATACACGCAATTATTCTTGTTATCATTACTTTCATTGCCTCAAATGTAATAATATTTTTGGGTATCAGTTAAAAAAAGAGAGGAAATTATGATCTGTTGTAACATTTTTCGCATGAAACATCCATACCAATAAGCGGATTTTATTTTTGGATTACGATCATAAGAGTTATCTTTGTCATTCGGCAGCAGGCCGGCTTGTCGCTTATCTTGTGTGGATAAGAGGAAAGTCCGGGCAACACAGGGCGCCATCCTTCTTAACGGGAAGCTATCCGCGAGGGTAGAGTAGCGTAACAGAAAATAACCGCCATGTTCACATGGTAAGGGTGAAAAGGTGAGGTAAGAGCTTACCGCTTCTGCCGTAATGCAGAAGGTCCGTACGCCTGATGGGTTGTAAGGTCATGTATACCGACGCATGTAGGGCGGCCCGCCCGATGTCGGGGGGTAGACTGCAAAGAATTTGCCGGTGACGGTAAATCAAGATAAATGACAGGCGCTTCCGTATCTAAAAATACGGATGTACAGAACCCGGCTTACAGGCCTGCTGCCTTTTTTTAATTGTGTGTGTTTTCATAAAAGAGAAGTTCCTGCATATATGACCGGAAAAAAAAAGAAAGAGAAAAAAAGTATCGTTATCCGTATAAGCGAACTGCTTGCCAGACTTATCCGGTTTATTACGTATGATATATGGCGTATAACGGAGAACGAAATGAGCGGCCTTAAGAAAGCGTATATCTTTCTGGCGAAGACCCTCATTCTCGCCGTACGCGGATTTAAAAGGGAAGATCTTATGACAAAGGCTTCGGCGCTTACGTACAGCACGCTTCTCGCCATTGTTCCGATGCTGGCTGTTATCGTTGGTATTGCAAGCGGATTTGGCATGCGCGAAACCGTAAGGGAGAGCTTGTATACCTATTTTCCCGGGCATAGGATAGAATTGGAAAAAGCCTTTGATTTTGCGGATAACTACCTGAGTATGGCGCAGGGAGGCGTTTTTATCGGAATCGGTTTGGTACTCCTTTTGTCTACGGTTATCAGCCTTAT
>DOZP01000160.1:9644-11737 GCA_003517945.1 Porphyromonadaceae bacterium
AATTCATTTCTGGATGAATATGTATTTCTTACGCCTGTGGCTGATTTGATGCTGACGCTTGCTCCTTATGTGATTACCGTGTTATTTTTTACGGTATTGTATATATTGACTCCGAATACAAAAGTCCGTTTCCTGAATGCTTTAGCCGCCGGGTTTATTGTCGGCTGCGCCTTTCAGATTTTCCAGTTTATATATATCAGCGGCCAGATCTGGGTCAGTAAGTATAACGCCATTTACGGAAGTTTCGCCGCTCTGCCGCTATTGTTCCTGTGGTTACAGGTGTCCTGGATCCTGTGCCTTTTTGGGGCGGAAATAGCTTATGCGTCGCAGAATGTAAAAAAATTCAGTTTTGAACGGGATAGTAAAAATATAAGCCGCAGGTATAAGGATTTTTTATTAATGTTGATCGCTTCATTGATTATTAAACGGTTTGAGAATGGGGAAACTCCTTATACGGCCGATGAGATATCCGACGAAAGCCGGATACCGGTACGCCTGACGACCGACATATTGTATATGCTGGCGGAGCTTGAGATCATAACGGAAATTTGTTCGGAAGAAGATAAGCGTGTTGTCTATTATCAACCGGCATTGGATATCAATAAAATAAGTGTGGCTTTTTTGTTTCGCAAAATAGATGAATACGGTTCGGAGAATTTTAAGATAGATACTTCTCATAAGTTCCGGAAAGAATGGCGGGCTTTGCTTAAAACGCGTGATGATATGTATTTTCCGAATGAAAATGTGTTGCTGAAAGATATTAATGGGAGGCGATAAGGTCGAAGGAGATTTAACGTGCGGAAAAGTATGGAAGGTTATTCTGGCCTTTGTTTTCCCGTTGCTGGTAGGGAATCTTCTTCAGCAGACCTATCATGTTGCGGATAGTATTATTGTTGGCCGGTTTATCGGAAAAGAGGCGCTTGCGGCGGTTTCCGCCTCGTTTTTTATCTATTATTTTATCATATCCCTTGTGATAGGAATCGGTAGCGGCATTACAGTGGTCATTTCGCAATGTTACGGAGGAAAACAATACGAAAAGGTACAGGCCGCTTTTTCTTCTTTTCTCATCTTTACTTTTGTTTCCGGCATATTATTGGCATTTGCAGGTATTCTGTTTGCGGAATCTTTTTTCCGTTTGATGAAGACACCCGGAGATGTTGTTCCGGAAGCCGTACGTTATTTTCGTGTTTATATGTGCGGAACGCCTTTTTTTGTTGTTTTCAACAGTTTTCTTTCCGTTATGCGTGGTATGGGCGATTCGAAACGCCCAATGATGCTGGTTCTTGTTACGGCCATACTGAATATTCTATTGGATTTATTATTTATCGTCGTTTTCAGATGGGATTTGGAAGGGGCGGCGCTGGCTACGGTTATAGCGCAGGGAATAGGGGTGTTCATGGCTGTTATACATGTTCACAGACGCCATCCGTTGCTTTCCATGAAAAGAAAGGATATGATATTTGACCGCAAGCTGTTTTTTCGCGGCTTGAAGATCGGTATCCCGACAAGTGTACAACAATGCTCGTTGTCTCTGGGACTTCTGGCTTTACTCGGTCTTGTCAACGTTTTTGGAACGGATACCCTTACGGCTTATGGGGCTGCCGGGAAGGTTGATTCGCTGATTACACAAGTGATACTCACGTTGTCAAGCGCTATGTCGGCGTTCTGCGGCCAGCATATCGGAGCCGGAAATGTGTCGCGAATACGTCAGGGGGTACGTTTTGCCATGCTTATAAACATCTTGTTTTCCATCGCGGTCTATATCATTATATGTCTATTCGGACGGGAAATCATGATGGTGTTTTCTACGGACGAACTTGTCATTTCGATCGGTTATAATTACCTGCTGATCGTCGGGGCGGTATTCTTTTTACATGGGGCCTTAAATATAATGAACGGAGCTATGCGTGGCGCCGGAGATACGTTGTTTGCCATGATAACGGGGATTGTTCTTTTTTGGATCATACGCATTCCATTGGCTTATATATTGAGCGGATATATGGGTTACAGGGGTATATGGTTAGCCATAAGTATAAGCATTACGGCCGGTTTTATCGCTACCTGTATTTATTATAAATCCGAAAGATGGAAAT
>DOZP01000160.1:11770-12916 GCA_003517945.1 Porphyromonadaceae bacterium
AGTGTATTCAATTTTTGTATCGAAGAATTAGGTTATGTGAAGAGATAATTGTATTTTTATACCGTATTTGGTACATATCAAAAAGATAAAATCATGGCAGTATTAGAAATTTCAAGCCGGCAGTTTCGAGACAAACAAAAGGATATGTTTGATTTGGCAGATAAGGGAGAAAAAATAATAATCAAACGGGGAAGAAAGCAGGCGTATGTGTTGATTCCCATAGACGATGACGATTTGTATTTCACTCCTGAAATGTTGAAAAAGATAGACAAGTCTGTGCAACAAGCAAAAGAGGGGAAAGTGACCAGGATTAAATCACAAGAGGAGCTAATGTTATTCTTGGAGAAGATATGATTTATTATCTTGATTTTACGGAAGAGGCGGAAAGTGATATCGCTTATCTAAAACGTTCAGAGCCGCAGGCATACAAAAAATTAGTAAAATTTCTAATAGAGTTACAGCAACATCCGGAAACAGGAACAGGACACCCAAAGCCATTGGGCAGAGATAGGGTAGGGCAGTGGTCAAGACGCATCACAGATAAGCACAGGTTGGTTTATTCAATAGAAGAAGATAAAATAACCGTTCTGGTGATCTCCGCCTCAGGACATTACGATGATAAATAATTTTCTCCAATGAGCATGAGGAAAATAAAGTAATCAAGTTACCCGGATGAATTGATAACAAATTATTGAAATAACGATTTTCTTATTTGTAGGTCAGTAGTTTACTGATATACTTCCCGACAATGTCAAACTCTATGTTCACAGTAGTCCCTTTGTTTATCTGACAGAAATTTGTGTGTTCGAAAGTATATGGGATGATGGCTACTTCAAAGCTGTTTTCCCGTGAGTTGCAGACCGTAAGACTTACTCCGTTTACACAAACGGAACCTTTTTCCACGGTCATGTATCCTTGTTGTGCCATTTCGTTGTCGGATTTGTATTCAAATGAAAAGTACCAGCTTCCGTCGGTTTCCCTTACCTCCTTGCAGACAGCGGTCTGGTCGACATGTCCTTGTACGATATGTCCGTCAAGGCGTCCGTTCATAAGCATGCTTCGTTCTACATTAACTTTATCTCCGACAGCGAGCAACCCTAAATTGGAGCGATCCAATGTTTCTTTAATGGCTGTCACTGTGTATGA